>JBCBDH010000363.1:0-6689 GCA_038529855.1 Bacteroidota bacterium
TCAACTATCGGACTGACCCCGCTTTGGTGGAAATAAGGCAGCGCGCAACTGTCGGACTGACCCCGCTTTGGCGGGGAGTCAGTCCGACAGGGCTGGGCGTGGAATAATTTTTTTATTTTTCTACATATAAAAATCTATATATTTCGATATTTTATCAAAAATTACTTATCTTTAGCTTCATAAATAAGATGCTGCTCTTCTAATTTAAAAAGAAATCAAACTGAGACTGCTATTGTACTCGAATAAGCTTTTCCCAAGGCTTATTCTATGCGCCAAATGAAATTCAAATTTAAAACTCTTCGATATGACTCTACAAATCAAAAACCTTGACGAATATAAATCCGTTTACCAACGCAGCGTTGAAAACCCTGAAGCATTTTGGGCAGAGCAAGCAGAAACCTTCACATGGAAGAAAAAATGGGATAAGGTTTTAGATTGGGATTTCCGCAAACCAGATGTAAAGTGGTTTGTCGGTGGAAAGTTAAATATTACTGAAAACTGTTTGGATCGACATCTCGAAACGCGTGGCGACCAAACTGCCATCCTCTGGGAGCCCAATGATCCTTCACAAGATTTTAAGACCTATACCTACAAAGAATTACATGCCGAAGTTTGTAAAACGGCTAATGCCTTGAAAGCCAATGGTGTGGGTAAGGGCGATCGGGTTTGTTTTTATATGCCAATGGTGCCAGAGCTGGCTATTGGTGTCTTGGCTTGCGCTAGAATTGGAGCGGTACACTCGGTTGTTTTTGCCGGATTTTCTGCTTCTGCTTTAGCTGATCGAATCAAGGATGCGACCTGTAAGATGGTCATCTGTTCGGATTATAATTTGCGGGGAAAAAAGAATATTCCCGTCAAAAAAGTAGTCGATGATGCCATTGCCATGGATTGCGAATCTGTAGAAACCGTATTGGTTCACAAAAATACAGGTGGAGCTATTGCTTGGAATGGTGATCTTGACAAATGGTGGCATGAACAAGTAGAAGGCCAAAGTCCTGACTGTCCCGCTGAAGAAATGGATAGCGAAGACATGCTGTTCATCCTGTATACTTCTGGCTCCACGGGCAAGCCCAAGGGGGTGGTTCACACTTGTGGTGGCTATATGATCTATACTTGCTTTAGCTTCCGAAATGTCTTCCAATACCAGGATGGTGATGTGTATTGGTGTACAGCGGATATTGGTTGGATTACTGGGCACTCTTATATAGTCTACGGGCCGCTTTTAGCAGGGGCGACGACCATTATGTTTGAAGGCGTACCTACCTATCCTGATCCAGGGCGTTTTTGGGAGGTTTGTGATAAGCACAAAGTCAATCAATTCTATACTGCGCCAACGGCTATTCGCGCACTGATGGCCAAGGGGGATGAGTATGTAGATAAATACGATCTCAGCACCTTAAAAGTCATTGGCTCAGTAGGCGAACCCATCAATCAAGAAGCTTGGGAATGGTATGATGAGAAGGTTGGAAAGGGGAATGCACCCATCGTAGATACCTGGTGGCAAACGGAGACGGGTGGTATTTTGATTACACCATTACCAAATATTACGGACACCAAACCCTGTTATGCCTCTTATCCAATGCCAGGGGTACAACCCATCTTAGTGGATGCTGATGGCAATGAAGTAGTGGGCAATGATGTGGAAGGATTGCTTTGTATGAAGTTTCCATGGCCTTCTATCATTCGGACCACTTATGGCGACCACGAGCGTTGTCGTCAGGTTTATTTCTCTGCTTTTGAGGATATGTATTTTACGGGTGATGGGGCAAGACGGGATGCTGATGGCCGACTGAGAATCATTGGTCGCGTAGATGATGTCATCAATGTTTCCGGTCATAGAATGGGAACGGCAGAGGTCGAAAATGCGATCAATGAGCATCCCAATGTGGTTGAAAGTGCTGTTGTTGGTTATCCTCATGACATTAAGGGACAAGGTATCTATGCCTATATTATCCCACAGGATGAGGTAAGGGATGAAGCGGTATTTGAGAAAGAAGTCAGGGATATGGTCACCAAGGTCATTGGACCCATCGCCAAGCCAGATTTAATTCAAGTAGTACCTGGACTTCCCAAAACCCGTTCTGGAAAGATCATGCGTCGCATTTTGAGAAAGGTCGCTTCTGGTAGTGTGTCTAATTTAGGAGACATTTCTACGCTGCTCAACCCTGAGGTGGTGGAATTGGTGAAAGCGGGCGCAAAAGTCGAACTTGTCGATTAGTTATTATTTTTTATATGGCACATTGGTGGGGCTGTCTCAATATTTTTGAGACAGCCTCATTTTTTAGCTTTCTTCCTTGGTTGCACAACTGTTGGACTGACCCTTCGCGCAACTGTCGGACTGACCCTTCGCGCAACTGTCGGACTGACCCCGCTTTGGCGGGGAGTCAGTCCGACAAGGCTACCCGCGCGGGGGGGGTTGTCCTAATCCAGCTCTAGTTTCAAGTCTTCTCCACGGATCTTTACCTTGGGGCCATTATCATCTGTCGATTTCATTCTGGCTCTGAGTACCAACTCTGCCCCTTTTTCCACATGCTTAGCTACTTCGTATGCTGACTCTTGATAATCCACTCTTCCGTGTTTGACATCAATGTCCAACAAATGAGGGATATTTGATTCGTTGAGTGGGAGTTCGATGGTGCCATGTTTACCAGTATAATCCAGACCGCTAAAGCTGGGAGCAACGGATGATGCCCTTAGTCTTACATCAAAAGCCTCGCGAAAATCTAGGGATTGATTGACCTGATCGATAGAAAAATTGGAGTGTTTGGATCGAGTGGCTTTGATGGCTCCAAGGGTTTGGATGTCAAAGTCGCTGTCAAAGATATCGAGTTCTAATTGTTGGATTTGATTGATTCGAAATTCGCTGTGTTTGCTTTCTATCAGTAGGTCGTCTGCCTTTTCCAAGGTGACCTTGGTATCGAATAAATTCCAATTACCAGAACCGATTTCCTGGGCTCGAAATGTAGAATGTTTGTCTTTGATATCTACCTCTGATTGTACGCTCAATAAGCGAATTTCGCTATCTACACTGCTCACATCTAGGGACTCAATATTCTCCATCCTTAGACGGGAGTGTTTGCTTTTGACCTGGACCTTTTGGGCATCTTTCATCTCGACACGGGAGTCAAATAAATCTAGCGTAGCATGACCAACTTTTCCAGTTTCACCATCGCCGTGTTTGAGGGTGAGTTCAAATTCTCCCTGGATGGTTCCTGCATTTAAAGACCCGTCAAACAATTCTACATGAAGCGAGAAGGGCAGGTCATTGGTGCGAATATCATCGTGTTTGTTTTTGATCTTGACTTCTTCGACTTTAGGCACCCAAAGTTTAAGCGCTGCCTTTATCCTGTCAACTCTGGTTTTGATTCTGCTGCCATCCCTGAATTTGATGTTGTATTGTTTTTTGCTGATCACAGACCTCATGCTCCATCCAGTGATATTGGCACTAGAGACGATTTTGATAAAATTGCTCGAAGTATTGATATCAAGACTGTATTTGGATAAAATTGTTTCCAGGTCTTCTTCGTTCTCTCCTCGAACGGTAACGATGACTTCCAATTTAGCTTTGGCGCCATCGTAGTATTCAATGACAGCGGGGCCACGGTCATGGGTAATGTCGATGATACTTTGGTCGTTTACGTCAAATTCTTTGGTAATGGTTCGGACTTTTTCGTGGTTGGTCTTGGCGGAGGCATTGGGCATCACGGCCCAAAAAGTCAAGAGCATCCACAATCCTAAACTAGGTTTGATATTCCAATTCATCTTGATAATTGTTTAATTCAATTTCAAATAATAGGAGTTCGTAAATCCGAACCCTTTGTTTGGCACACTGCAACAAGGCTTTGATGATCTTTCTATCGGGGCCGTATTGATGAAGGTCTTCTCGATATTTTTGGGTCAATTCATCCAATTCTTTAAGTTGCTTTTGAATATCTGGATAGTCTTTTAGATCAATATTGAGGGATTTGATGGTGCTGTCCTGAATGGCGAGCATTGTTGTGAGCAGTGTTTGGTATTCGGCCAGTTGAGGATCGATTTCGTATAAGTTCTCAATCGCCATTGGATCGTTTTCCGCTACTGGTTGGTGATGAAGAAAATAGGCACTAAGGGCGATTGCCATACTTGCTGCAATGGCTAAAACTGGTTGGATCCATTGGCCTTTTGAGCGATGGAGATGCTTAGATTCAAAATCCTCCCAGAAGGCTTCTGCATCAGGCTGCTCCACCTGGTCAAAATCCGCTGAATGATCTTGAATAAAGCGATCAAATTCCTTATTCATATACCTTCAATTTTAAATGTTGTCTTAATAATTTTTTGGCGCGATGGTATTGACTTTTGGAGGTAGACAATGAAATATTTAATATCTCAGCAATCTCCTGATGTTGATAGCCTTCAAGCAAAAATAAATTCAACACCGTTCGGCATCCTTCTGGTAATTCCTGAATCGCCTTGTGGATTCTTTTGACCTCCCATTCCCTAACCTCTACTTCCTCCTGCTCCCATTCCCCTTGTTGTTCTAAAGTCACCCAAGAAAAGCGCTTTCTCTGTTTCAATTCATCAATACATTTATTGATGGTAATCCGCTTGATCCAAGCTCCCAAGGTAGAGGTTCCACGAAAGCGCTTGAGATCCTTAAACACCTGTGCAAAAACTTCCTGTATCACATCCTTCGCCAGCTCCGCATCTGCCAACATTCGAACGGCCCGATTATACATCGCTGGCATATAGCGCAGGTACAGCTTTTTCTGGGCCAAACGCTGCCCTAGAATACAAGCTTGTATCAATTGTTGGTCCTCCGTGGATGGCTGTTGTTGTTTCAAGTTGAAGTTCTTGTTTGATCTTAAAGTCGATCAAAAAAACAAAAGGTTGGAAGAAATAGGGGAGTGGGCATCAAAAAAATGGATTTAGGCTCAATTATTCGCTATGCATCCCCTGAGCGATGCATAGCGAATTTATTTTTTGATAGCTGTTACTGAGCGCTTATTTCTTTGTATGGCTTAGTTCTTTCGGTTATTCTTGAAGGACTTATTGGGATATTCAGGTACGGGAGTTACTTCCCTAGGGTCTGCTGCAATTTTTTCTTTTAATAGTTGTATAGCGGCATCTAGTTGTGCGTCTTTTCCCTTAAAGGTTTCATGTGGTAGGTTATCCAATTCGATGTCTGGTACAAAGCCTTTTCCTTCAATCAGCCATTGGCCATCTGGTCCGTACACACCATACATAGGCGCTCTGGCGAGACCATTGTCAGTCAAGCGATTGCTGCTATTCAGCCAGATTTGACCTCCCCAAGTTCGCATACCAATCGTCGTCCCTAATCCTAGTCTTTTGAATCCTTCAGCCAGGGCTTCTCCGTCTGAGTAGGTATTTTCATTGACTAGTACAACGATGTGCCCTCTAAAGGCATATTGCATGTTCCAGTAGGGTTCTCCTGATCTTCCTTTCCAGTACATCCAGCTTTTTCTGATCAGTCGTTCGAGAATAAAAGCGTCTATATTTCCTCCCCAGTTATATCGAACATCTATAATCAAGCCTTGTCTATTAAAAATGGGATAAAACTCTCGATAAAATTGACTGATGTCTCGACTTCCCATCGCCCTCAAATGCAGATAGCCTATTTGGTCATCCCCCTCTTTTTCTACTTTGAGCCTATTGCCATACTCCCAATCTCGATATCTTAGGGCATATTCGCTACCAGTTGGTTTGACGATGACATCCCGCATGGCCGTATCTCTTTTAAGACTTAACCTGACTTGCTTCCCAACTTGATTGCGGATTAACTCAGCAATATCAAGTGCGGATAAGGCATCTCTACCATTCACTTTGGTAATAATATCCCCCTCTCGAATGTCTAGATAAGGATCGTCTAGTGGAGATTTCTCGTTGGGATAATCTGGGTCAACTTTATAGATGTAGTCAATTCTAAAACCACCATTTGCTTCATCTCTACTGGTTTCTGCGCCAAGGCTAGCTACTTGAATAAATTTATTATCACTCCTTGTATCACCGCCCCCTGCGCCCGTATGTAATGCGGATAATTCCCCTACAAGTCGAGCTATGACATCCGTTAATTCATTTCTTGTAGTCACCCGATCAACCAAAGGAAGGTACTTTTCATACATGGCATTCCAATCCACCCCATGCATATTTTTGTCGTAGAAATAATCCCGTTCCATACGCCATGCATCTTTATAAATCTGCTTCCAGTCCGCTCGTGGATTAATAGAAAATTTCCAGCCACTAAAATCGATCTTGCCCTCTTCTATTTTTGCACTTCCCGTACCAGCATCCACCATAAAGTAAGATCGTTTCTTTCTGATCAATAGCCTTTTACCATCTTGAGTCAGCTCAAATCCATTGACGTCTGAAGCCAAATCTTTTACTTCCAGGTCTTCATTCGTTATTTTAACCACTTTTAGGTGAGACTTGGCCTTCAATCCAGTTTCAGCAGCCATCATATACAAGGCTTTGTCGTTTACTTCCAGGCTGTAGTAGTTGCCAGCCGCAATGGGGACTTCTGCGATTCTGGACTGTATCCCTTCTTTTTCAATGATTACCTCAACTTTATCTTTGTCTTTGTCTTTTGATTCTTCAGACTTTTCCTCTTTTTCTTTTTTATCTTTAGTGCCTTTCTCGTCTTTTTTATCCTCTTTCATCAATTCATCCTTTTCTCTAAAAGGGGATATGTATGT
>JBCBDH010000364.1:0-6665 GCA_038529855.1 Bacteroidota bacterium
AGAGCAAAGGTGTTTGCTCTCCCATTGTTATAAAAATAAGATATGGGAAAATAAAGGCATATTTTTTGAACTATACAACATAAAATATACCTTTATTTTCCCATATCTTATTTTTATAACAATGGGAGAGCAAACACCTTTGCTCTCCCATTGTTATTTAATAAACCAACAACCGCTCCCTAAACTCCAATTCTTCCCCCTGCACATGAATCAAAAATACCCCCTTTGGTGCATCTGATAAATAGGCATTCAAACGATCATTGAGATTTTGTAAATTATTCTGTAAGAACAACAAGCGCTGCCCATTCGTCCCCATCAATTCTAAAGATAATTGCTCGTCTATATCAACAGCCTCGCTTTGTAAATACACCAAACCTGTACTTGGATTGGGGAAAATTTGAAAACTGGCGGAAGGCGCAGTCGCTGCTACATAAATGATCTGGCTGTAGCTAAAGGAGCGATCTACATCTTGTTGCTTCAATCGGAAATAAGTCGCTCTAGACTCCTCAATCATCTGATGATAATAGGTCGTTTGCTCTAGATTGCCTTGGCAAGTCGTGCGACCCACTGGACTAAAGTTGCGGCCATCATAGCTTTGCTCGATGATAAAGTCCTGACAATTGGACTCAGAAGCCGTTGCCCATTCCAAGTGAATCTCATCTGGGCGGCTCCGCTCCGCTGTGAAGTACAACCAGCTCACGGGCAAAACCAATCCCTGGCTGCTCGCCACAATCTGACTAAAACTATTAAATCCACTCAAACTGCCATAGGTGATGATACCATTGCTGTAGTCCACCTCCGTAGCTGCTGAAGCAACCGTCGTCCAACTTCCATCAGAACCTGAATCGCGCTTGTATAACTTCATCGTTGATTCGTGGTAATTAAACATCCCGTCACTATTGTCAATGGTCACCTTGATAGCGTCAATATTTAAGCCAGTTTGGTTATTGCCAAAATTTCGGATTACCCAATGCTTACCTGGCTCATAGCTGTCGCCAGGACTATTGCTGGGCATGCCGTCCAGCTCAAAAACCATCAAATCGCCGTCTGGTGCAGTTCCACCATCCGTAAAGTCGATTTCCATATTATTGGCATTCACTTCTATACCCGCACTACCAAGGGCCGAAAGCGAAATCGTTGAATATACACCTATACCTACATCCAAACTAGAACTGGCAAAATCCGCATCGCCCGTCAGTGTTCCATCATAGCCCTTGATTGGTTCATTCGCTACACTTCCCGAACCCTCATTGAATTGCCAATAAGCTTCTAAGCCACTTTCTGTACCTGATAAGGTGAGGTGCATACTAGCCCGCAGTTCCGCCTCTGTCCGCACGACACTCCAAATTCGAACTTCATCAATCTCGCCTTCCCAATGATTACCACCATTAAAAGCACCAATACTAACATTTGATCCACCGTGATTGGCGACACTACTGGCTTGGTCGACCTGAAATCCGTTTTTGTACAAGGTCATCACCTGCGTACCTGCATCATAAGTTACCGCTACGTGTACCCACTCGTCTGTCGGCAATGCTTCACTATCCTGAACCACTTGATAGCTCCCATTATGGCCAGCTGACAATTGGTAGGAAGCACCACTTGGAGCATAAAGTGCGTGTGTTCCGCTAGTGGTAGAAGAGACGATATTATAATTGGGCGAACCACTGGTGTACACCCTTTTTACCCAAGCCTCTTTAGTATAAGTAGCTGGAAGGGCAAGACTCGTCGTTACCTGATCTCCTGATCCATCCAGCTCAAGACTATTTCCCCTATTGACGGATACCTCATCCACCTCTCCATCAATAGCAATTTTGACGGTATCTGCTCCCGTACTGCTAATGATGATCTCATCATTATAAGTACCCAGCGACGCACTGCTTTTCAGTCGTGCATAAATCGTAACTGGCTCACCTACCAAATCTCCACCACTTTGAGAGATGGTTAAGCTACTAGAATAGCTGCTTCCATCTGTAGATAATTCGAAATCAGTTCCAGGCAATTCCACTTTAGCATCCGCAGAAAGACCATTACCAGATAAGGTAAAAGTTTGGTCTACGGCATTGCTGCCAGAGAGAGTCCTTAGATTGCTAAGGGTACTAGCAGAGGCCACCAGCTCAGCTGGATTGTCAAAGTAAACTGCATAATCCTCCGCCTGACTGTAGGTCGGATCGAGACAAGGGTCATTATTGGCGGTTGTAGCGGAACCCCTGACGCGCATTCTTAAAGGCGTATTGTAAACAACTGTAGATGGTGTGGTAAAACTGCCCGACCAACTACTTCCATAACTGGTAGAAAGTACCAATTCATTGCCACTGACATCAAAAGTGCCGTCATTATTATAATCGATGTATAGATGTACATATTCACTGTAATTACCCGCTGTTTCGATCTCGTAACTGTAGGTCGTATTAGGAGCTAGGTCAACATGATCACACCAATTATCTTGATAGCCACCATCTTCATAGGCATTGCCAGAATGGACTTCCCAGGTTCCAATCTTAACCCTCGTGATACCAATACCGTAGTTTCCACTAGTTCCAGTTGAACCAGTTGTTGCCGCACAAGCAGCCACAGGTTCCGAAACACTGATGTCTTTTAAGCCAGAAGAACTAAGTAGACCCGCTCTACCAGTCGTTAGAATAGCCTGCATACGCGCCACCTGATCTGATGTAAAGCGATCTTTACAATCCTGACTAGAGTAGGCCATGTAATTTTTTACGACATTTCCATAATAACTCCCTGTACAGCTATTTGTGACACCCGTCCAACACACATTCGAATAGGTACGCTGATGTGGGTCCGTATCTGAACAACAGTCTCCATTAGTACCACAATCTGCATCCGTTGGACATGTCGTTTGGTCATTATCACCTTGGAAAGTATGATAAAGATCGAGGTAGTGACCAAATTCGTGAATAACCGTTTCGTTTTGATTGCGCTCTGACTTGAGCTCATAACCTAGCGAACCAGTTGGATCGTAGCCCACAGTGTTATACATACAGACCATCCCATCGTATTGATGGGAAGTATTGGAGAAGGTAGCATATCCTTGGGTACCGCTACCTCCATTATTATTATCAATTTCACTGACCACCCAAAAATTGAGATATTCCTCTGTATTCCAACGACTGAGGTTAAATAGGTCAACTCGGTCCGTACCCGTGCTGATACCATCTGTTTCGTAATTATTTATGCCAGTGGCATTAATTCGATTAATACCTGTAGAGGTATTACAGCCACTGGGATCTCTCTTGGCCAGCGCAAATCGAATCCCAGTATCTGTCCCTGAGCCATCGTAATCGGCAAAGGCTTCATTAACGCGATCAATCGAAGACTGAATCTGGGCATCGGAAATATTATAGGTCGTACCTACGGCCTGGCCTGTGTGCAATACATGCACTACGACTGGGATGGTATCATTACCTGAAGAGCGATCGGCACTGGGATGGGCTTTAATGTAGGCTTGTATCGCCTGCTCGTGATCCAATCGACGTTGTTTGTAATCTGGATCGGTATTCATCAATCTTTGATGTATGATATCAGTGCCACAGGGTTCTTGGGCGGAAAGAAAAGAGGGATTTAAAGCTAAAGCCCAACAAAAAATAGCGAAGCATAGGGATGTTATTCTCATATTACATGAATTAGAGACTAAAAAATGATTATATGTTCTGATGTAAGTGCTCGGTCCTCGAATACGGATCGATTGAATTAGGCAAGAGGGGGAGAAATGCATTAACCCAATACGGATGATCTAGTCATTCGATATGTAAATATCAAAATTGTTACTTTCTACTTTATCTATATCGGGTTTCGAAAAGGGGGGAAGGTTTCTATTACTTATCAAAGACAAAATTATGCCAATTGATGTATAGACCTGACTGGGATTGGTCTATTTATGTGACAGGGATAGTGGAATTTAAAATAGGGTAGGGCTGCTTCGCTTTGAAAAAAGTAGAGAGAAAGCAGTGTAGATCGACTTTGGGCCGCAGCATTCCGTTCACTGAATGTATGCCGCCACTATTACACCACTTCCTCCCTCTATACATGGCTATTTCCATCTTCAACACTTTCTGGTGAAGATCGAAATGGATCAAGCTGCTTGAATCCGCCTTTCATCATACACAGGCGCCGCCAATTCATTAAGTACCTGTTCGATTTGATCCAGACTATTGAACAACTCATCAAAAGATTCAATGTAAAAATATTGGGATTGTAAATTGGCAATATCAATTTCTCGAAGTAGCATATCCCGAACATCAAATCGCAGCTTTTCTACGCTGGGGTTGTCAATATTTTTGGTTTCGCTCATGGAAGTGAGAATGGCACCACCATAGGCTTTGTAGGTCCCTTGCTCTCGAATTAATCCCATTTCGAAAGTATACCAATAGAAATTTCCCAGGTACTTCACCAATTCTTCATTGTCGATAAATTTAAGGGCCATCAGACTGAAGTCAAATAGAAATTGATTAAATTTTGGATCGACTAAAAGAGGAACATGGCCATAGATGTCGTGAAACTTATCAGGCGATTCACTGTGTTTGAGCTCATCTATCCCACGGATAAAAACCGTGATGGGGTATTCCTTTTTGAGCAGATGCTGAAAAAAATCTTTGGTGGGCACCAAGCCTGGGACCAAAACGGTGCGCCAGCCAGATAGGGCTTCCAGGCTTTTGTTTAAAGCATCGAGGTAAACGATCCTGGGGCTATCCAGGGATAGACGATCGTAGCATTCGATGTAAGCATTAGCTGCTGAAATTTCGTTGATCTTTTTTTGTTGCTCGTTGAGGGTACGCCATACATAGCTATGCTCGTCCGTATAGCTTTCCTTTAAAGTGCCTTGTACTTGTTGCATAATATTTTTTGTTTTAGTAAGGTGTTGCAAGCCTCGCCCAGGGCAATGGCGATACAGGCCCTGCCGCAAACAAAGACTTGGGTGAAAAAATGGTTGTTCCTACTCCATCCAATGGGGAGGGAGCGTAATGCACTTGTGAAAGGAAAAAACGATAGGAGGCGTTCCGTCTAGATGACCCCTATCTTTCGGTAAGCATAATGATGCAAACCCTGACTGATCTTATGGAGTATACTTTGATAGTGATCGAAAATAAAAAAGTGAGTTCCCGTAAATTTTTGATAAACAATGGGCGCGGTACTTTCCAATGACCAATTTTTGATCTCCCGATCGGAAATATCATCCTGATCCCCATAAAAAATGTGTAGGGGAATATGGAAAGGCTTTCGCTTTTGATAGTTAAAAGTCTCTACCGCTTTAAAATCGGCCTTTAGGATGGGTTCAAAAAAAGCCATCAGCGTTTCGTCTTTGAACACTTCCTCTGGACTGCCTTCCATCTCTTTGATCTTTTTCCAAAAAAGCGCAGAAGGCAGATGATGGATTTTTTCTTTCTCTCGAACCAATGGCCCTCCTGAACCGCTCAGAAATAAATGCAAAGGAGGAGGACAGCGATGCTTGAGAATTTGATGGCTAAGCAGATAAGCCGCCAAGGCACCCATGCTGTGTCCAAAAATGGCATAGGGCTGGTCCAGTTGATCGGAAATCTGGTGAAATAAATCTTCCGCCATGAGTTCCAAATTATCCAGTAAGGTTTCGTTTACTCTTTTGCCTCTACCAGGCGGATCGATGGGGACGATCTCAATATTTTCAGGTGCATGCTGAGCAAATAAGCGATAGGAGTAACTGCTGCCCCCCGCAAAGGGAAGACAAAATAAACGTATAGATTCCATGATGTTAGGATCGCGATTTGTGAGTTAAAAAAGATTAAGCATTGGCGACTAGCTGTTCACTTTCTTCGTTTTCTTCCGCTAGTTTTTCAGCCAGTTCTTTGATGAATTCTTTTCCATTATCGACATAAAATAAAACGGTATCGTCTACTTTTTGTATGCCAAAGTAAGTCGTGAAAATCCATTTCTTCTTTAAACGGATTTTAGTGTTGATCTTGTTGGGAAATACCCCGCAATTCAGCCCTTCTGACAAATCAGCTCGCTTGCCCACTTCGCTCACCTCTGCTATTTGATCAAAAGGTATCACACTTTCCCAGCGATTTCCCACAGCAAAATAAAGCGTATCCTTTGTCAGCAGCGTTGGTCGAACGTGCATCATCACCACATCCGCCACCAACATCAATGCCGTGTAAATCGTAAGAATAGTCACAATCCAAGCCACCGTATTACTGGCATATTTTACAAGTAAAAGGTGAACGGCAAAGATCTCCACCAAGCCAACAAAGGAGATGACGTAAAATATCGTCGCATAGCCCACCTCTCGAAAAGAGCTATAGGCTTTGGCTCCTTTGGGAATTTCATTTTTTCGACTAAAGCCAAAAATACTATAGGCATAAACCGAAAGCTCACCCGCCAGCACCGTCGCTGCCCGCTCATTCTTAACCACCCCTGATACACCCTTCCTCACGCGATGTAAAAAACCATATAACTGAGGGTCACTCGCCGCTTCGCTCGTTCCCCTCGCAATTTTCAAGGCTGCCCAGATCAACAAGAAAACCAAGACCCCTCCCACCAGCAAAGCGGCTAGTGTGATTGGCTCATTTATCCAGTTGCTTATATTTTCCATTGGTATTGATTTGAATCACTCAAAAGTGATTGTCTCATTTAGCCAGTTAATTTTATTTTAAAAATGACCAATCACTTTT
>JBCBDH010000365.1:0-6656 GCA_038529855.1 Bacteroidota bacterium
GCAGCAGGATATTATCGATCGGGCCTTTGGGTAGCGAGGCGACTGCTCCGCTTTGAGATAATTGTATTTGGAACGGCTAAAAAGGCAAAGCTTTTTTAGCCGTTTTTGTTTCTTACAGGCTTCACGTGATGCAACGATTTTGCTGCGCTATAGGATCGTTCTCCTACTTTAACGTTAAGCTTTGTACTTCTCGATGATGGCCTCACAAGCTTCGTCCAGCAGTCGAAATACTTCCTCAAAACCCTGATCGCCTCCATAATAAGGATCGGGGACCGCTTGATTATAACCAGGTCTACTCATATTGAGTATAAAATCGACTTTGGCTTCTTGTTCTTCAGAATTGGCGGCTCGGATGATGTTGCGATAATTAGAGGCATCCATCGCATAGATTAAGTCATAGCGATTGAGGTCTGCGGCATCAAACTGTCGGGCTTTTTGTTGGCTGATGTCTATCCCGTTTTTACTAGCAACCAGAATAGATCGCTGGTCGGGGGCTTCCCCCACATGCCAATAGCCAGTTCCTGCAGAATCCACTTCCCAATCCAAGCCTTGTTGTTGGATCTTGTGATACATAATGCCTTCAGCGAGTGGCGAGCGGCAGATATTTCCCAGACAAACCATTAGAATTTTCATAGACCTGTTCTTTAAAGTAGCCTTCAATTTATAAAATCCTTTGCAAAGAAACGATATTCAAAATTCCAGCCGAAATGTTAATTTCAAAAAAGTCTTAGGGTAATCTATCTTTCTATCGTTTTGTAAGGGAAAGCTAAAATTGATTCAACCTAAAAATTCCCTGAAATATGAAAAGACTGAACGCTTTATTGATACTAAGCCTTCTTTTCCTCAGCACCGCCTTTGCCCAACAATCCTTTATAGGTGGCTGGCAGTTGGGTAAAATAGGTATTTCCTTTGGCGGTGATCAAGATATGATCCGCGATCTCAACCACAGCTACCTATTGAGTACGATAGATGGCCCTACGGTTCACGATTACAGCAATCTCAATTTTGAGGAAGGAGACCTCTCCAGCATGGTATGCGACAATACCCATACGCGCCTGACGATGGCCTTTACCCCTCCTAGTGTTCGCAATACCGAAATTCGCATGAGCATCGTCCATATCGGCGACCGCGTAGATGCCGTTAGCTTTAATGGCTATGATGATGAGGGGGCACAACGCAATCTTCACTTTAATCTTTATTCCAGCGAGATCGCCTTTGAAGCAGTCGCCCTCAAACGGGCCTCCGTTGGCCGCAGGCTACATTTCTATGGTGGCATGGGAACCAATACAGGCTATTCCTATGATAATGAGCTGGAAGTATACGGCGATAATTTGACGATGATGCCTGATGGCAATTTGCAGTTTAGAGTAGCGGGAGATACCCCTATGAATGACGTTGGCAATATCGACAGCTATGCACAAAGCTATCAGGCAAGCAATGCCATCCACCAGCGGCTATTTCTACAGGCTGGTATTGGCGTCAGCTTATTCAAGGCTTTAGAACTCAATTTTGATATTCGCAAGGGAATTGGCTACCGCATGCATAAAGGTGCAGACTGCCAAGCTACGCGGATGAATTCTTCTTCTTTGGGTTTGTATTGGTATGTGTTTAGATAAATTACCTCCTATTTGGAGTGCTTTGGCGTCCCAAAGTACTCCAAATAGGAAAGGGGCTGTTTTGTGACCTCTCGATTTTTTGTAGCTTGCAAAAAAACAGCTACATGAAAGTAGGGGATCAACATCTACAAAGTATTTGGCTCCACCCAGAGCATTCCCATATCGTTCAAATTATAGATCAGCGCAGCCTACCGCATCAATTGATTATTGAAGATTTACAAAGTGTTGAGCAGGTTGCCGCTGCCATTCGCGAGATGCATGTCCGCGGTGCTCCATTGATTGGGATTACGGCAGCTTATGGCGTTTATATCGCCTGCTTGGAGGCACCAAAGGACGATCGCTTTATGGCCTTTTTGGAGGAGGCGATGGAGCAGCTTTTGGCCACTCGTCCCACGGCAGTCAATCTCGCATGGGCCATTGCGCAACAGAAGCAACAATTGGCGATGGGGGGAAGCCCTGAGGAGCAGACCCAAAGGACACTGGCCCATGCCCATCTGCTGCGGCAGGAAAGCATTGATCGCTGTCGAGAAATTGGTTTCCAGGGATTAGAAATTATTCGCAGCCTCAGCAATACCAAACAGGGGCAAACCGTCCATATTCTCACTCACTGCAATGCTGGGTGGTTGGCTTGTATTGATTATGGAACCGCTACGGCGCCTATGTATGCCGCTTTTGACGAAGGCATTGATATTCACATTTGGGTAGATGAAACCCGTCCTCGTAATCAAGGCGCCAGGCTTACGGCCTGGGAACTACATGCACATGGGATTCCCCATACCATCATCACGGATAATGCTGGAGGACACCTTATGCAACACGGTTTGGTGGACCTCGTCATTGTGGGAACGGACCGAACGACACGCAGTGGAGATGTGGCCAATAAAATTGGGACTTATCTAAAAGCGCTGGCTGCCAAGGATAATGGAGTTCCTTTTTATGTGGCCTTGCCCAGCAGTACGATTGATTGGGGGATTAGCGATGGTTTGCGGGAGATCCCCATTGAGGAGCGAGGGGAAGAGGAGGTCAAATATATTCAAGGTTGGCAGGAGGGAGCGATAAAAAAGGTATTGCTGAGTCCAGCGGAGAGTCCAGCGGCTAATTTTGCTTTTGATGTTACGCCAGCGCGTTTGGTGACGGGTTTGATAACGGAATTTGGGCTTTGTGCGGCGAGCGAAGAGAGCCTGGCAGCACTTATGGATAATGCTAAATCCTAAGCGCCAATGGACGAGGGCTATATCAAATTTGATTGTCAGTGGAAAAAAGGAGCAGTCTGGCCAGTGGAGAAGGTGGAGGCACTTGCCTATTGGCGGCAGCGGATGTATGAGGTGGGATTAATTGGGGCCTATGCAGATGGAATTGGTTTTGGCAATATCAGCCAGCGCCTAGCGGAGGGTTTGTTGATGATTAGCGGCTCAGCTACAGGTTTATTAAAGGCTTTGGACGGTCGACATTTTGCGCGGGTTTCCAATATTGATATAGCGGCTAATCGAGTGATTTGTGAAGGCCCCATTCGGGCTTCTTCAGAGACGATGAGTCATGCGGTGATTTATTTGGAATGCCCCTGGGTGAATGCGGTGATTCACGTTCATCATCTGGCCCTTTGGCAAAAGCATTTAGATCAATTGCCCACTACTTTGGCGACGGCCAGCTATGGGACTCCACAAATGGCCTATGAGATCATTCGATTATTGCAAGAGACGGCAGTACAGGAGCGAAAGGTATTCGTTATGGGGGGACATCGAGAAGGCTTGATTGCTTTTGGAGCTGACTTGGAGGAAGCGGGGGAGCTTTTATTGGATTTGCTAAGTCAATTGTAAGTACCAAAGGGGAATTATTTAATCTCCACATCTTTCCATTTAATCTCCATCCATTTGATCCCATCAAAATAAATCTTCAGTTTGCTGGGCTGGATAAATGAGGTATGGGGTAATTGTACAAATTCATCGTAGATGAGGTGGTGATAGCCTACAGGTGTGCGCCAACCTTGATAGCGGATGCGGTAGGTATATTGATCAATTCCAAAAAGTCGTTCCTGGTGATTGGGGCTGGTGATTTTCAAAAAATAACAATGGTATTTTTCTACAATATCTTCCGTCAGCAGTTGCCTATTAAAGCCCGAGCGATTGGCCATTCGAAGCCAATCGAGTTCCCAATCTTTGCTCCACTTTAGGTATTCCTGATAGGTATGGGCGCTTTGGGAAAGACTTATTGGGGAGCTGTTGTCTTTGGTATTTAAAATAAAAAACGGCTGCTCGTTATCCATCAGTTCAAATCGAATTTGCTGCTCTTTTCCCTTTGGTACTTCCTCATCTGACCCAAAATGCCTCGACCATTCACAGCGATCAAAGTAGCCATAGTGTTGATCATCTGTCTGGCCAAAAGGCGTAAAATGAGCGCTTCCTTTTAAATGGAGTATGGGAGACCGTTGCCACTGTTTCCCTCCTGCGGCTTCTATGGTATGGGTTAGGAGTTCTGTGGAGTTCATATTAGGGTTTTCTTTTTTGGATAGAAACGGGCTTTCTGCAATGAAGGCAGCCCGCTACTGTCGGACTGACCCCGCTTTTTGCAACTGAAGGCAGCCCGCTACTGTCGGACTGACCCCGTTTTTTGCAACTGAAGGCAGCCCGCTACTGTCGGACTGACCCCGCTTTGGCGGGGAGTCAGTCCGACAGGGCAGCGCGCATCTTTTCCCCTCTCAAGATAGCTTTTTCACCAGAAAAAAATGATCAAGGAGTAACACTTGCTTTACAAGGAGGATAAATGGGATAAGCCCTTGCCGAAGAGGGCAGTCTTATTCATCCACCTCAAAAAACGAAAAAAATGAAACAGGACGAATTGCAGAATCATTTTTTCACGACTTACATCAATGTGCGGACGGGTATTGCCATAGTGGGCGTAGCTTTGCCCTTTTTACTCTGGTGGGGCGGGCTATTGGTGGGGATTGAGTGGCAAAATTCGATTAGCGCTTACTACCATGCAGGAACGGCCCAATATTCCATGCGCAATTTCTTTGTGGGAGGGCTTTTTATTATTGGCGCCTTGCTATATCTGTATAAAGGCTACAGCTTGATGGAAAATATTTTTCTCAATATTGCAGGGGCGGCGGCGGTTGGTGTGGCCCTATTTCCGATGGAATGGGTCGATGGAAATGGGCGAACCGTTTATGAAGCTATTTACTTATTTGGTAAAGTGAGTCTTCACGGTTTTTGTGCGGTAGTCGCTTTTATTTTTATTGCATTGGTCTGTTTTTTCTGTGCGAATGATACCTTGCATTTATTAGAGGATGAGCAAAAGAAAAAGCGCTATCAGCTGTGGTATCGAATCATTGGCATTCTGATGATTGTTCTTCCACTAGTGGCCTCATTTTTGGCCTTGGTGCTGCAAATTTCCAATAAAACAATCTTTATCATTGAAACGGTCGGTATGGTCGTTTTTGTGGCTTACTGGTTAGTAAAGGGGATAGAAATCAGATCGACCAATGCGGAACAGCAGGCAGCAGCGGGGGCGCTCCAAGTAGAAAATGCCCTTTCCAATACGGTGCTGAGATGGACTGGGGTACAGGCCGCTAGCTAATTAATTATCGACAATGAAGAGCGATGGGGAATGGGTATAGATTCCTTACCTTTGCGCTATGAGTTATGCTTCTTTTGATCTGCAAGATACCATCGTTGCCCTGGCTACGCCGCCAGGTATTGGAGCCATTGGGGTCATCCGTTTATCTGGACCAGCTGCCCTGAATATCGTCAATGTCTGTTTTCCAGCCAAGGATTTGCTGAGTCAGGCCAGTCATACCATTCATTACGGTAGCATCCGTGATGAAAAAGGCCGCATTTTGGATGAAGTATTGGTTTCTCTATTTATTGCTCCTCGCTCTTATACCAAGGAAAATGTCGTGGAAGTCTCCTGTCACGGCTCCGCCTACATTCACCAACAGCTCATCCAGCTTTTTGTCCGTCATGGCGCTCGGCTGGCCAGACCTGGTGAATTCACCCTTCGCGCCTTCCTCAATGGCCAAATGGACCTCAGCCAGGCCGAAGCCGTCGCCGACCTCATCGCCTCCAATTCCGAATCGGCCCACCAGATGGCCATGCAACAGCTCCGCGGTGGCTTCCGCGACGAAATCAAACAACTCCGCGACCAGCTCATCGACTTTGCCAGCCTCATCGAACTAGAACTTGACTTTGGCGAAGAAGACGTCGAATTCGCCAACCGCGATGACCTTAAAAACCTGATCCATAAAATCCAGTCTATCATCCAGCGCCTCATGGATTCCTTCCACCTCGGCAATGCCATCAAAAAAGGCATCAATACCGTCATCGCTGGTCGCCCCAATGCTGGCAAAAGCACCCTCCTCAATGCCCTGCTCAACGAAGAACGCGCCATCGTCAGCGACATTGCTGGCACCACCCGCGACACCATCGAAGAAGTCCTTAATATCCAAGGCGTCCCCTTCCGCCTCATCGACACGGCTGGCATCCGCGATGCCCAAGACCAAATCGAAGCGGTGGGTGTGGCTAAGACCATGGAAAAGATCGAACAATCTGCGCTCCTTATCTACGTCTTCGACGTTGTCCAAACTGCTCCCGAAGAAGTGGCCGCTGACCTTCGTCAACTCCTCCGTCCTGGTCTGCACTTTCTAGCTATTGCTAACAAGATGGATCTCAACCCCTACACGAAATACGAGCACTATGCCAGCGAAGTCCTCCCCAAGGATCACTTCGTTCCCGTCAGCGCTATCAATAAAATGAATATTGAATATTTAAAAGAGAAATTGTATGATGCGGTGTTGAGGGAGCAGGTGAATTTGGAGGGAACGGTAGTGAGTAATGCGCGGCATTATGAAGCGCTGGGGAAGGCGCAGCAGAGTTTAAAGGATGTATTACACGGTATGGAAACGGGGATTACTTCCGATTTTGTGGCGATGGATATTCGGCAGGCATTGCATCATTTGGGAGAGATTAGCGGGGAGATCAGTTCGGAGGACTTATTGGGGAATATATTTGGACGGTTTTGTATTGGGAAATAGCGAAAAATACAAAC
>JBCBDH010000366.1:0-6647 GCA_038529855.1 Bacteroidota bacterium
CTATCCCAAGCCAGTTGGTCTGGAAATTTGTAGCGAAATGGCTGGATAGGAGTCATCGTGGTAATTTCTTCTGTCTCTTGGCTCTTGAGTTGAACAAGCCCTTCTATTGGAGGTCGGGGAATAAAGGTGGCATCAGACCGATTGGGCAGTTCAAGACTTCCACTCCAATCGACCGCAAAACAGCGATTATAAGCTTTGGGATCTTCACCTGGTAGGATCAATTGGATAATTGGACAAATCTTAGGCTGAATGCCTCCTCTCTCCTCACTTAGGTCAACCCCCATATAAAAGCGTAGCAGGGAACCAGCAATGGGTGTATTTCCAGTAAATAAATTATTCAGGACTGAATTGGGAATAAAAAAGCCCATGATCTTTCCTTGCCCAGAATTGGGGGGCAAAAATAATTCGTAGACACTTGCAAGCGAGTAATTCATCCAATTATCGCGAAGTTCTTGTACGACTGTAGGAGGTAGTGGATTGGTATCAAAAATAGTTCTTGAATTGTTTGATGTAGAAGTTTTGAGGGTAGACATAAGTTAAGGGAGTTTTGTTTTTAAGAATAGGATAGCTTTATCACCTACAATAATGATGATCCTAAATATATCAAATCTCCCACAGCAAATACCCCATATCAGGGCAATTGCCGTACATTCACGCCTAAAACCAAGTGTTTATACTTGGATTTAATCTGCGATAAGTCCACGCTCTCGCGTGTACCAAACACCAAAAATGAATAAGAGAACGAAGAGTACGGTGATGGTAATCTTAATCCAGGAAAGGGGCTTTTTGCCATGTACTCTTCCCGTTTGCCCATTGATGGTAAAGCGATAAGTTTTATTATTGAAAGTGTAGGCACAGATCCAAACTGGTAGGATAATGTGTTTAAACGTTTGATCCCATTTTTGGCTAGACACATGCAAATTTCGCTGGGTATCTCCGCCAAGCTGTGCAGAACACATCTGCCGAAGTTTGCTGTCCATAATTTGATCCGCCCGCTGATAGCCCCTGTCTACCTCCAAATCGTAAACCTCTGCTTCCCAGCCCACCATCAATCGAGGATCGAAGTTCACCACTTCTTCCATTCGAAAAGGCATGACCCCTTCGACGTGTTGCTGTTTTAAACCACCAGAAGCGACGACCAAAATATCGTCAAAGAAATGACGCAAGGTTCCCGATCGACGTGTCCATCGCGTCTTTCTTACCTGTTGAACTTGCTTTTGTCCATTCACTCTAACGGTTCGTGATTCATAGTAGTGATGTCCTGCCTCCCCACTCCACTCTGAAGAGGTCTGCGCATCATAGGTCCAAAACGGAATATAAACACCATGTAGATTTTCTACGGATGCCTTGCTTTTCAGTTTTGTTGGGTGAAAAACTCCTTTTCCCACCCATTCTTTAAAGCGATCCTCTGCTTCTTTTCGACTGATGTAAAAAGGGATGATACCAATGGGTTGGATATATTGATGATCATAAGCCTCCACATTGACATTGGTTGAACCACAAAAGCCACAATTGACCTTCACTTTTTCACTTTCGACAGTAAACTTGGCGCCACAATTTTGACAATCAAATACCTTTCGCCCAACAGCCTCTGGAACATAATCAGCGACCTTAGCCACTGCATCAGCCAGTGATCTTTCGACGACCTTATCATTGGCATCATCAATGGCTTCCAAATAGCCACAGTAACTACAGGAAATCTTTTTGTGTTCAGCAGAATAAGCCAATTGACTGCTACAAGAAGGGCAGGGCAAATTCACCGAACGTTCCATATAGGAAGGTTGATCTTGCTCGTACATAAGTTTTTACAAGCGGGCTAGCAATTCTTTTTTCTTGGTATCAAATTCCTCTTGGGTCAGCACGCCAGCTTCCTTCAACTGCCCCAATTCCTTGAGGGTATCCATTATTTCTTCGCGCGTTTGGGCCTTGGCCTCGTCGCCTGTTGGCGAATCAGCAGGAGGAGGCGTTTGCTGTTGCTGTTGTTGCTGTTGCTGCATCATCATATTGGCCATACCAAAACCCATTCCCATGCCAATACCTTCCCCCGCTCCACCGCCAGGATTCTCCGCAGCTTTTTCGATCGCTTGCGCCTGTTGAAACTGAGAGAATTTACTCATATCACCGACCATATTCATATTGGTCATCTTATCATAAAAGGCTTCCACTTCTTTGGGTAGCGAAGTGCTGGTGATCTGGAATTTAGTTAATTCAATACCAAAAGGATCAAGGTCCTTTTGCAGAAATGGCGCTACTTTCTCTCCTAATTCCGTATAATTGGCCACCATGTCGAGAACAGAAACACCTGATTCGGCAGCAGCTTCTGCAAATTTTGGTGAAACGATATCCCGCAAACGAGATTCAATATCATCGATCCGCAAGATTTGATTGGTCCCCGCAAATTCAGTAAAAAACAACTCTGGGTCCTTCACTCGAACAAAATAAGTACCATGTGCCTTTACGCGTACTTGCTTGAATTCTGGATCGCGAAGGATGATCGGATTTTGTGTCCCCCACTTTAGATTGGTAAAGGTACGCATGCTGATAAAATACACATCGCATTTGAAGGGCGAGTCAAAGCCTTTGGCCCAATTGCGAAGCGTGGTCAGCACTGGCATATTTTGCGTATTCAGTTCATAACGACCAGGCTCATATAGATCGGCAAAACGACCTTCATCGAGAAACAGGGCCATTTGCGATTCGCGTACGGTCAGGCTAGCGCCATACTTAATATTGGCATCTTTATCGGGGAATTTCCAAAGTACAATATCATTGCTCTGCTCTACCCAATCTATGACTTCAATCAATTCGCCGCGGATAAAATCAAAAAGTCCCATAGGAGTTGAAATGGTTTGGTGATGAAAAGAATCCGCGAGAATATAGCGAATAAATTTCGCAGTCACCACTTTTTTTTCGATTAAACTACCCTTCGGATCGATTGATAGAATCCTCAGATACTGGAGACTCATTCATAATTTGCGCCTGATGATTGATGGATTCCTGATGAATGGCTTTGAGAAAAACCTCAATAAAATCCTTGCTCAAGCCATGTGCGGCCCCTTTTGCCGTCATTTGATCAAGAATACTGTTCCAACGGCCAGGCTGGTAGATGGAGATGTTATTCTGTCTTTTGTATTCCCCAATCTTTTCAGCCACCTGCATCCGCTGCCCCAAAACCTGTAATAACTCATTATCGAGATGATCAATCTGCTGCCGCAAGCTGTCCAGGGATTGCAAAAACTGTGAGTTATCCGTCGTTTCTTCCCGAAAAACCAAAGCACTGATTAGGTCTTGATAAACTTTGGGGGTAATTTGCTGTTTAGCATCGCTCCAGGCTTCGTCTGGATTGGGGTGGGTCTCTGTCATTAGGCCATCAAAATTAAGGTCCATCGCCTTTTGGGCCACCTCTGCCAGAATATCACGTCGACCACAAATATGGCTATTGTCGCAAATAACCGTCAAATTGGGAAAACGACGCATCAATTCCAGTGGAATCTGCCAGCGTGGGGTATTGCGAAATTTGGAATCCCCAAAGGAGGAAAAACCGCGATGAATCACTCCAATCCTGCGAATCCCTGCCTTATAAATTCGCTCAATCGCTCCTATCCAAAGATTCAAATCAGGATTAATAGGATTTTTGATCAATACAGGTATATCTACGCCCTCCAAAGCATCAGCGACTTCCTGCACGGAAAAGGGATTGACCGTAGTACGAGCTCCCAACCAAAGGACATCTATCCCATACTTCAAAGCTTCAAATACATGATCCCGCTTGGCTACTTCCGTGGTAACTTTCAGTCCAGTTTCTTCCTTGACTTTCCGCAACCACTTCAGCCCCACCACACCAACGCCTTCAAAGGAGTTGGGTCGTGTACGCGGCTTCCAGATGCCCGCGCGATACAAATCCACCCCTTGCGAGGCCAATGCCTGGGCCGTTTCCATCACCTGTTTTTCTGACTCTGCACTGCAGGGCCCGGCGATCAATACAGGTCTTTTTGTATCGCCATTTAAGAAAGGTTGAATTTGCATATCCATGTTTGATATATTTAGCTTTTAATTAATTTAGACCGCTGCGCTAAGAGAAGCGAGATTGCTCGACTGCCAGAGGAAAGACCGCTGACGCTGAGAGAAGCGAGATCGTTTCTTGCTGCGCGCGAAACTGTGAGACCGCTCCGCTGTGAGACAAAATACACTCCACTACACTGGCTTCTCGCTTCTCGCTTCTCGCTCGATCATTTCAATATTTTCCGAATACTATTCGACTGAGCAATCATCTGATGAAAGCCCTCAAAATCTTTTTTGATCAACAAGCTTCTAAATCGAGCCAAACTGTTGATGTGTTCGTCCAAAACATCCAGTACATTATCTCGATTTTGCTTGAAAATAGGGACCCACATTTCTGGGGAGCTCTTGGCCAAACGTACCGTAGAGCTAAATCCCGCACTTGCCAATTCAAAAATTCGCTTCTCATTCTTTTCCTTTTCCAAAACCGTCAGGGCCAGGGCGAAGGAGCTGATATGGGAGATGTGGGAGACATAGGCCGTATGAACATCATGGGCCACTGCATCCAGATAAATAAGTTTCATCTTCATCGCCTCGTACAATTGCTGGGTCAAGAGCAATTTATCTTTAGCAGAATGCTCTGGGTCGCAGATGACCGAACATTTGTAATCAAAGAGATTGGGAATGGCAGCCTCAGGGCCAGAATATTCTGTACCTGCCATTGGGTGACTGGGGACAAAACAGGAGCGCTTGGGATGCCCTTTTACGGCCTCTATGATGGCTTCCTTTGTCGATCCTACGTCAATGACCAATTGATTGTCGACCAAATCAAGGATTTGTGGTAGCAGGTGGATGATGGCATTGACTGGTGTGGCGATGATGATAATATCTGAAGCAGCTACTGCTTCCTCCAAGGAGGCATCGCGATCGATCAATCGGCGGCGGATGGCTTTATCCAGGTTGTCCTGGCTGCGATCTACGCCAATGATTTCGCTGGCAAAACCGCTTTCCTTAAGGCTTATGGCCATAGAGCCTCCAATTAATCCAATACCAACTATCGTAATAATCATGCTTGCGGTTTTTGAGTGCTTTTGGCTAAGTGTTGATCGATTCGACGGATGGTTTCCTCAAATATGCTGATCTCACTGCAAAGCGATATGCGCACATAGCGATTGCCCTGGCTACCAAAGATACCACCTGGTGTAATAAAAACATCTGCGCCGTAGAGGAGTTCGTCAGATAATTGATAAGCATCCTGATAGTGATCGGGAATTTGGGCCCAGACAAACATTCCTGCCTGCCCCTTATTGTAAACACAGTTTAAACGATCCATAATCGCGTATACCTTCTCGCGTCTTGATCTATAGACCATATTCAGCTTTTCATACCATTCCTTGGGTTGAGCCAATGCCTCTACTGCAGCTAATTGTAAGGGCTTGAACATGCCAGAATCCATATTGCTCTTGAACTTCATCACAGCATCCAAATAATCGGGATGACCCGCCAGCATACCAATGCGCCAGCCCGCCATATTGTGGGACTTACTCAGGGAATTGAGTTCTAGGGCGACCTCTTCAGCTCCCTCAATAGCTAGCAAACTCATGGCTTGTTCGTTGAGGATAAAGCTATAGGGATTATCGTGGCAAATGAGAATCTGCTGTTCTTTGGCGAAGCGAAGGAGCGACTCGAAGAAGGAGTGATTGGCTCGGGCGCCAGTTGGCATATGTGGATAATTGACCCACATAATCTTTACTCGACTTAAATCCTGTTCGGCCAGGGCTTTTAGATTGGGCAGCCAGTCATTTTGGGCATCCAGGGTGTAGGGGCGAATTCGCGCACCAGCTAAGAGCGCCGTGGAGCGATAAGCTGGATAGCCAGGATTGGGAACCAGTACTTCATCCCCTTCTTCCAAAAAGGCCATAGAAATATGCATGATGCCCTCTTTTGAGCCAATCATGGGCAGAATATTCTTCTCTGGATCAAGTCCTACAGAAAAATGTCTTTGGTACCACTGGGCAAAAGCCTCCCGCAGCTCGGGAATACCTCGATAGGATTGATAGGCGTGATTGTCTTGGTAACGACTCTGCCGAACCAATTGCTCGATTGTGGTTTGAGCAGGGGCTAGATCTGGACTGCCTATCCCCAAATTGAGGATGGAATGGCCTGCTTTACGCAATCGAGCAATTTCTTTGAGCTTGGTCGAGAAATAGTATTCCTTGACGGAGCCAATGCGTTGTGCGGGATTAATAATCATGGTACTGTCCTATTTTGTATTTACCCAATACGTTCAAATTACTCGCCAAAGGCAAAAGGGCGACGATGGTTTTGTCATAATCTTCAGCATGCTCCAAAACGAAATCGACAAAAAAGAGGTATTCGCCTTGGCTTCCCAACAGTGGGACCGACTGAATTTTGGTCAGATTAGCCCGACGATTAGCCAGGGCTTCCAATACTTTGTGTAGGCTTCCAACCTTGTGCTGAACAGAAAAACTGATGGATATTTTTTCCTGTTTTTTAAGTGGGGGGCTGTTTTCTTCGTTCTCCAATACCAAAAAGCGGGTATAATTGACCTTATTGGTTTCTATGCTTTCCGCAAGGATTTTCATTTCATATAACTCTGCTGCCAAGGTGCTGGCAATTGCCCCTAC
>JBCBDH010000367.1:0-6645 GCA_038529855.1 Bacteroidota bacterium
ATATCTCAATACGCCCTTTGAGGTGGCTCATGGCGGTGGTATCTTCCGCTCTCATACCATTGAATTTGGTTCTAAGGAAGATAAGGCTTTGCAAAAACTGACGGCCAAGGTCATGAAGGCTTTTGGTATGCAGTTTAGCGCTTCCCATACTGAATTCATTCGCTCTAAAGAGGATGGAAAATTCTATTTTCTGGAAACCTCTTCTCGTGTGGGTGGTGCGCATTTGGCAGAGATGGTCGAAATCTCTTCTGGTATTAACCTTTGGGGAGAATGGGCCAGGTTAGAAACAGCCATTGCCAATGGAGGCACCTATGAACTGCCAGCTGTCAAAAAAGACTATGCGGGTATTGTAGTCTCCTTGAGTCGTTTTCAGCATCCAGATATGTCGGGGTTTAATGATGCAGAAGTTCTCTGGAAGATCAATAAAGAATACCATGTAGGGATGATTGTTCGCTCAGAAAAACGCGAACGCGTTTTGACGCTATTGGATGATTATGCCGATCGAATTTTTCAGGATTTTCACGCAAGTGCTCCCTCTAAATAATTAATTCCTACTTACCTTTTGAAATGGCGCGTCGGCCCAACCTTAGAGTGGGGCCGACGCTTTTGTTTTGGTGAATAACTAACAATACAGTTTATAAGATTTCACACGCCCCTGGTAACCTATCCCCTTTTCAGAGGATATACTTATACACCCGTATACAACAAGCGTCAAGTTCACCCGCATTTCTTAATGCTCTTTCACCTTTAAATCCTTTATCTTGAATTCATAGATAAAGGATTCTCTTCATTGGCTTTGCCCGCTATCTTATTAATGGGCATAGTTATATTTTATTGGAGTTGTACCCCAAAAACAGACGTTTCTACTTCCAGAACATCCACTCCAACAGAAAGGCCCACTCAGGATTCCCCTAGAGATCGGGATATTAACCCACTGCCCGAAATTGTCGATGCCGTCAAACGCTATCAGGAGGTAGATAGAGATGCCAGCTTTTCCTATTTTAACGGTCATGTAGATAATTTTGCGACCTCTGCCAAGAATACCATTCCCCAATATGCTATGGCAACCCTCAAAAAGTTAGGTCTACCCACCAAGGCGCAAAAGCCAATGAAATTAGCCAAGCCCAGGTCATCCAAACAACAAACTAAACCCGGCAATAAGCTGGATAGCAATTTAAAGCAAAAACTACCTTATGTCTTAGAAACCGATTCCCCTTCTAGTCCATCAAAAGGATCAAATGATGGGATAGATAAAGCAAATGATGAAAAGCCCAAACGAGAAAACCGCACCGAGCCTTCTCCTAATCCTCATAAAATGCTCAAATGGGATCGCCCTAATGATGAGGAACTCCGTTTGGAACGACGAGCAGCAGAACCCATCTTACAGGCTTTTTTAAAAGAACACAAACAGTTGTTTCGCATTGATGCTGATGCTTTTAAAGGCAGTATGAAATTTAAGAATTATCAGCGCGGTGCTTACTTTCGTAAAGCTATCTATACCCAGCAATATGGAGGGAAGGAAAAAATCCTCTACGGAAAAACACTGGTTCATTTTGATGTCAATTGGAATGTCATTGGTATTAGCAGGATGATTATCAGTCCTGAAAAGTTGAAATATACCGTTCCTGAAAAGATCATTTCTAAAGACGAAGCTATTGCCAAAGCCCGCAGCGCTTTCGGAAAGGAATGTGCAGAAAAAAAGTCCAGGGCCTTGTTTGCAGAAGCAGCCATTGACCCCGTTCGTCGCCAAAAGGTCTGGCATGTTCAAATGCTATCTGAGGATGGGAATTGCCATTGGACTTCAGTTTTGGATGCAGAAAGTGGTCGAGTACTCAATACGACTGATGAGATTGATCATGCCTACACGGACGCTTCTGTCAACAGGTGGTATTATTCCAATGGCGATTTGTATAACCCTGCCCAAATCGTTTCTACCAATCAATACACCAGAAACGATCGCCGATTGGAACACGATTTCTTTTATGTAATGAATGATCACCGCTGTGAGGGCAATCCTGAATCTACTTGTTCAGAAACCGGACATACAGGAGATACCTGGTGTGATGAGGCACATGGTACGACCAATGGTCCCTCCTACATTCGGGCCACTAGACGGACCAGCCGAGATTTTGACAATTACTACCCTGGTGGTTCTTCAGAAACTTTTGGCGAGACCAATGCTTATTACTGGAGCCGTTGGTTTTGTCAATGGCTAAAGCCAACTTTAGATGCTTTGGGGGTATTACCCAACTCAGCCAGTAACTATCCACGGGTACTCATCATTACTAATGCCTGTCGATCTGGTTCGGTACACAACAGTAGTTATTCCATTACGACGGACAATAACAAAGGAGAGGGCACCAACGTTATTAGGTTAGCACACCGAGATCCTGGAGATAATTCTAATGATAATGCGGCCTGTCAAGGAGGTGGTTGTTTTGACAATCCCAGTAATTTGCACCACGAGTTGAACCACTTTTTCCTAAAGCGCTATTTTGATGTGGGCTCTGGTTTGGATTGCTCTGCAGGTCTACAGCTAAAATTCACCCATGAGGGAGCACTTGGAACTGCTGTCCCACATGCTTATTGGCACAATTACTATGATGTGGGTTACAATCCAAGTAGTACGGATCAATTGTATTTTTCCAGCTCCAATATCGGTCGGGTACATACCAGTAACTCCAATTTGATGACTTTGACTGATTATTATTGTGTAGATAATGAGGACGATCCCTATCGGGCTGGAAGAGTGGTTGGGCAGGCGCTTTGGAAGTTTTACCACGGCACAACAGTCAATGGTTCTACTTTTGGCAACACCTGGTATCCTTCAACAGACACTGATTTTGCTACCTTGATTTATTGGGCAGCTGAACTTCAGTCAGGATCGACCTATAAAGATCGTTACGAATACGCCAATCGCATTATGGAAATTCTGGATTTGCATAGCAATTGGTCAAGTTCTGGAAAGCAGGAGTACTGCGATATTTTTGATTTGCATAATTTGGATGTGCGGATTAATCCTAATTATTGTAACTAGGTACTAAGGGCTTCCCACTATTGTCGGAGTGAACCTCTCCCGCTATTGTCGGACTGACCCCGCCGCCGTTAGCACTTTGGCGGGGAGTCAGTCCGACAGGCTAGCCCGCACTTATTATAAAAATAGTTATGTCCATTACGATTCTATTCCTTCAATTGATGGCTTATTTTTTTGCCAGCTTATCTGGTTGCTTTGGTGGGCAGCCCGATATTTATCCTCGGCCCAATACGCAGGCCCTAGCGAGTAATTCGATGGTCAGTATTACGCGCAAGGATGTAAAGGCGGTTCATTGGGTCAATAGGGATCGGCAAGAGACTGTGGCTTTTCGAGAGGAATGGATTGGGAAGGGAAAATCCAAAAGTCGGATATTATATCCCCTTCAGGATTTATCTGCTGGAACTTACGAACTTCATCTGACCGAACCCGATGAGATTCGTTCTTTTCAGGTGGGTAATAAAAAAGATAAAAAAGCACCTTGCTTTAAGGGAGACCTGGTATTGGAATCTTATTATCGACCCAAGCCCGATAGCGAATGTCCGACCAATTATTGGATCAAATGCCAATTTCCTATTCCAGAAGACGATCTGACGGAAGCAGATGCCTTTAGCTATCTGGTCTATTTTTCTAAGCAGGAAAAAGCGGTACTGGACCAAGCAGATTTATTGGTTCATGCAGAAAGAGTGAAAGTGGGAAAGGTTTCTTTTCGGGTAGGAGAATCGGGCTGTGGTTGTTTGCCCAAATACCAGCTTTCCCCAGGCGAAACTTATACACTAAGTATATTTGTAATGGATCGCTCGGGGAAAGTCGGCAAAAAGGCTCTGTATGGGGAGGTGCGGATGCCCGACTAGCGGTGGTTGCTGACCTGTCCGCCCAGATTATCAGAAATCTTGACTTTGTCGGGATCGCCTTTGTATTTAATATCGCCTCCAGTATGTGCATTGGCTTCTAAGCGAGCCGTGGCGTGGACTTCGGCTTCGCCACCAGTGCTGGCCTTGACATAAGTATTTTCGCTTTTCAAGCGATAGCCTTCCAAAACGGCTCCAGTAGCAACAAAAGATTCTTGATCAGTTGCTTGGCCTTCGATCTCTAGCTGAGCGCCTTCGCCTAAGTAGATTTCTACCTTATTCAAACTAACCTCTAGGTCGCCTTCTGCTCCACTGCCCAATTTGATCAATAGCTGATCCCCTTCGATGGGGCTTTTGCTGTAAAACTCAGCACCAGCGCTTCCTTTTATGCGGCGAAGAACAGTGTAAGAAATGCGAACTTTAATGGCTTCGTCCTTATCATAGGACTCTATATTGTAGAGTTTCTTGCGCTTGATGCGAAGCACTGAACCATCGTTGTCGATGCGTAAATCGTCGTCGTCTCCTCTTTCTACTTCAAGGTGTACAGAATCACTTTTTTCCAGATAGATTTTTACATTTCCCGTTACGATAATCTCGTCAAATGGATCGATGACGGGGTGAACATCAGCTTGTGCTTGCAGACCTACAAAAAGTAGCAGACTTAGGGCTAAGAACTTATGGATCATTTTTGATTTGATTTTTGATAAACAATTGAAGTTGTTGGCATTCCGCTAGGCCATCCGATCGGTAATATGAACTAGCTGTTTAACACCGTTTCGTCAATGGTAAAGACAATGGAATAGTATTAACGGATGCACCAAGTCGTTTATTCTTGGTCAAATTGATGAATTAGTATGGTAAGTGTGTGGTTGGGGATTCGCGCGATTGTCGGACTGAACCCGCTTTGGCGGGGATTCGCGCGATTGTCGGACTGAACCCGCTTTGGCGGGGATTCAGTCCGACAGGGCGGCCCGCAGATGATTGAGCGTAGAGTCGTCAATGCTTTTAAGAATGAACTTATCCACGGCATTTTTACCTTCGACCAAAGAGGTACCAGTGAATATATGCGTAGTTATGAGGTACGAGCAATTATCACATATGCAATGTTTTAGCCAATTTTTCTCTGTATTTTTTCTCCAATTCGCTTGCAAAGACGGCTTTGTCTTTCCTTAGTAGTGCTATCCCTTCTCCATTTACAATAGTAGGATGGATGTCGCTGAGGTGGCTGTCGCTCCAGGTCGCAAGTTCTATAAGCATAGGTGTCAAAGCCAAGCCTTTATCAGTCAAAATATAATGGTTGGTCTTTTTATTGCCAGGTCGTTTTGTTTTTATGATAAGTCCCACTTCTTCCAAGAATTTGAGTTTGGCGGAGAGAATATTGGTCGCAATCGCTTCTTCGCTTTCTGTAAAGTCCTTAAAGGTCTCTTTGCCTTCGACAAGCATCTGCTTTAGGATAACCAATATCCACTTGTCACCCAAAAGGTCAAGGACGGAAGTGAAAGGGCAGTTACCTCTAAATTTTTGATTCATAGATTGTTCTCAGCTTTATCACTTGCAAATCAAAAGTTTTTTCAAAAACACTTGCACCTTGAAAGTTATTTTGTAATTTTACTTGCGGAATAAAAGTAATAATTACTCATCAAATGGTGAAATCAATGAGAAAGGCATCAAGCGTACGCTTGCTTTCAGGTGTTCTTACATCCTGTGGTATGAGTCAATCTAAGACAACAAGTGGGGTTAATTCAATAAATACTTACCAAGGGTTTGGTAAATGAGAATGGAATGCTTGGAAATGAATAGTAATATTTAAAAAATCAGAATCATGTCAAAAAAAACGATTTATCCCTCAAAATTTGAGGATGCAAAAATGAATGTGCCCGAAGCACCAAACGTAGAGTTTTCTTTTGTTGTAAAAGCACCGAAAGAATATGTTATGGACGCTTGGCATTTACTGAAATCTGAAGGTGGTGCGATTGAACCTATTACTACAGGAAACCCAAATGGAAAAAATTGGGCAGGAGTTGCAGATGATATGGAGCGCATTATCAATGTAGGCGGGACAGATGTGATTCAAATTGTGGGCAACGTTCAAACACTTGAAAGTGGTGATTGGCATTTCGAGTGGAAAGCAGGAGAACCTTATTACAAAATGCCATTTCCTTTTCCTCTGATTATGAAATCAGTTCATGGGCAAGCTACTTTAATTGATGGTCCTGGAGAAAATGAAACTACGGTAAAAATAACCAACAGGCATAAACCAGGTATCGGTTTATGGTTTACTCGTTTTGCTATCAAAGCGGCTATGCCTGGCTTATCGAAAGCAGCACCTTCAAGATTTAAAAGTAAAACATTATCAAGAAAAACCAAATGAACTTTTCATGAAAAAAGTATCTAAATGAAACATGTAATCATAACAGAGGCATACAGTATCAATCAGGCAAAGTTACAAATGGAAACCAATTATTTTGGTGCTATCAGAACGATGCAAGCCGTTTTACCTTCAATGCGAAAATCAGGTATTGGTTTAATAGTCAATACTTCTCCACTTGCTGGGCATTTTTCGCCACCTTTTTGTGGAACCTATGCTGCTACAAAACACGCTTTATAAGGTTATTCGCAAGCCTTACGTTATGAGGTTTCGCCTTTCGGTGTTGATGTGGTATTGGTTGAGCCTGGACCTTTTGGAACAGGATTATTGGCATCAGGACAAACTCCAGCTAATACTGATATTTTGAAATCATATGGAGAATTGGCTGGTGTTCC
>JBCBDH010000368.1:0-6628 GCA_038529855.1 Bacteroidota bacterium
CCAGATATCAGCTCCAGGATATTTAGAAGCATAATGCGCCGTAAACCAACCACCCGTCGTTTGTCCAATTGCCATTAACAAGCCCACTTTCCAATCAATTAGTCCATTCCACTGAAAGATCGCAATGGCCAATAGGGTATATAAACCCACCACAAAAATCTTAATGGCATTGGATTCCATAATGCTAAAGCGAGCGCCTAAGACCATAGCTGCCAAAAAGAAAACGCCCATGCCCATTTGGATAAATCCACCATAAAAGCCCAAGGCCAAAAAAGCGGGAATGGTGAGCCAAATTTTCATTTGGTATTGATTATCGGTAGCTTGTAGCCATCGTTTGGGCTTCACCAATAAGACCAACAACATCAAGACCATCAAAAAGCGAAAAACGCTTTTGAACTGCTCACTACTCACCAAATTAGCGGCTATGATGCCAATAATCGCCCCGATTAAGGTACAGACGATGTATATTCCTCCACGATCTAATCGGAGCTTACCATTGCGATAAAAGGCAATGGAGCCAGCCAGACTTTGCATAAAAATACCTACGCGATTGGTGCCATTGGCCAAATTACCATGTAGCTGCAACAGCTCGGTTAGAATCGTTAGGGTGATAGCGGAGCCATTACCAGCCAGGGTATTGAGTGCCCCTGCAAAAGCACTTCCGCCTATGATGATGACATAATAATACCACTCCACACTTTAGGGCTCAGAGGATGATGTTGGAATGCTTTGGCAGAGTTCAACTAAGACGCCATTGGCACTTTTGGGATGTAGAAAACAAACCCATTTGTTGTCTGCCCCCCGCTTGGGCTCTTTATTGAGTAAACGAAAGCCCTCTGCTTCCAGTCGCTTCATCTCTGCCCGAATATCTTCGACTTCAAAGGCCAGATGATGAATCCCCTCCCCTCTTTACTCAATAAATCGAGCAATCGCACTATCGGGGCCAGTGGCTTCCAGCAATTCAATTTTAGAGGCGCCAATTTTGAAAAAGGAAGTCTTTACCTGTTCAGAGGCCACTTCTTCGACTTTATAATGTGCGGTACCAAGCAAAGTTTGGAAAAGCGAATTGCTTTGCTCCATATCCTTTACAGCGATACCAATGTGTTCTAATTTTGATAACATAGCAGTGAGTTTTACCTCCACAAAATAGGGAATTTGCCTTACTAAGCACCATTTGTTAGAATGGGATAGCGATAAAAGTCAAGGTAGGCAGCCTGTAGGTTTTGAGTACTTAACTTTGTGTTCGCTTTTTAACTGTACTGGACTATTTTTTCACCTGTAATGCTTCCATTTTTACCTAATTTGGGGTATTTTTGACCATTATCTGGATTTAGTCCAATTTAATGATGCAGAAAAAAGCAACGGTTCAATCTATCCTTGGCACTGATGCCATTGGCCATCTTCCCTTTTCGCTCCCTGTCATTCAAGGCAAGAAGCTCAAAAAGAAATGCTGTAAGAAATACCGAAAAGGTAAACGCTGCAAGCGTTGTCCAGTTGGCGTAGATAAATAATGGCCTTTCCCCCTCTCTCTTTATAAGTCTGTCTTAACAGATGTGCTCTTTTTCGTTAAAGAAATCTAAAGATTGCGCTTGCGATTAAACGGCAAGTACCAATTCAAGTCGAAGTAATACATTCGATGACAACTCTATTTTTTTAACATCAAATTTGAACATCATGAAATTCAGAATAGGCATCATTAGTTTTTTCCTCCTCACATTCATCTTTAGCACTCAGGCTCAAACGGTTACGCCCAAGGTAGCACAAAGACAGGTAAGCCAACAAAAAAGGATCAAGCAAGGCGTAGCCCAAGGAGACTTGACAAAAAGAGAAGCGACAAAGCTACAAGCCCAGCAAGCTCATATCCACCGCACAAAGAAGCGGGCCAAGGCTGATGGTGTAGTCACCAAAAAAGAGCGGGCTCGCATCCACAAAAAGCAGAATCGCGCTAGCAAGCAAATCTATCGCCAGAAGAAGGATAGACAAGTGCGCAAAAGTACCAACTATTAAATCGAACAAACCAACATTCAAAGAAACGTATTTTTAGTAGTGTTAAATGATCGACCGGCCGCTCTTTAGGGTGGCCTTTTTTATTTATATTTGATTATGGTTTGTCATTCTACACCCAACAATACATTTTCTTTGATTGCTAAAACCCTGTTTTCTCGATATACTGGATTAATATTCCTAATCGCTTTACTTTTAAGTCCATCACTATTTGCTCAAAAGGTTTATCAGACCTCTTGGCTTGGGGACGGTATTACCGTAGGGGCGAGCCTGGCTACATTGGGCTTCTCGCGTTACATCAATACCAAAGTAACCAAGGTAACAGCGGAGGAAATTGCTCGACTAAACAGAGACAATATCTTTGCGATTGATCGGCCAGCGGCTTTTAATTATCGCGTCAGGGCCCAGAAGCACAGCGATATTCTACTGAGTAGTTCCTTCTTTCTTCCATTGGGGATGCTCATAGGTAATAAAAGTCGAGATGAATTTGGGGCCGTTGGTTTAATGGCCTTTGAGACCTTATTGATCAATACGGTATTTACCAGTCTAACCAAAGGTACCGTCAAACGAATCCGCCCCTATGTCTATAATCCAGATGTTCCGCTAAATATCAAAACCACACACAGCGATGCCCGTCGTTCCTTCTTTTCTGGCCATACCTCTACGACAGCTTGTTTGTCCTTTCTCAGCGCTCAGTTGTACGCAGACTTCTACCCCAACAGTGATGCCCGAACCTATATCTGGTCTGCAGCCGCTGTGATTCCTGCCGCTACAGGTTTCTTGCGGGTTAGGGGGGGTAAGCACTTTTTTACGGATGTATTGACGGGTTATGCAGTAGGCGCTTTGGTAGGTATTATCGTCCCACGTTTGCATCGCAGATAAGCTATGACCCAAATGGAGGAAAGCGATCTGGTATTCGAGTTTGACGAGCAGTGGGTGGTTAAAGCTTATGACAAACATCCTTATTATCGCTTGATGAGTGGGCTGGGCCTAAAGGGGGTAGATTTTATTGGTATCTACCAAAATCGCTTTTTGGTTTTGTTTGAGGTTAAAAACTATCGAGTGCGGTATAAAGATTATGAGCCAGAGGTGGATGTGGAAAATCTGCAAAATACCCTCCATCGCAAACTCGAAGATACCCTAATGGCCATACGGGTTATTTCCAGACATTTACAAAACAAGTGGTTATTTAGGCAATTGCAGCCGCTGTTTGAATGGCTAAGTCCCAAATGGCTAAAGCAAAATGCCTGGGCCTTTTGGTCTGCAGTCCAAAGGATCGTAGACTCAGGAGAGCAGCAAATTATTTATGTCGCTTGGTTGGATTTTTCAGAAGAAAGAGCGGAAGTGGGAAAAACCATTCGCCAAAATCTACACAAGACCTTAGGCGCACAGTTTGGAGAAGGAGGGCCTCAAATTGTGATGGCTCATCTCGAAGACCCTCCTTTTCCCGCGCATTTATCTATTCGCTTAGCCGCTCCTAAAAACTAGCCACTATAGCCTTTTTTGGGGTAGTGGATCATTTAGATAAATAATAAAATCACAAAACCTATTGAAGCGATAATACTAATTATACCCAAAAAGATACCTGTTCTTCCCCGCTTTCTACTTCTCTCCGCTTCCACACAGTCTGGATTGGCCTCTGCTAATTTAACCGCTTTAGAACCTTGGCTTATGGCCAATGCGCCAATAATGATTCCAGCGGCAGCTAATCCAATAAATCCAAATAAAAAGGCATTTCGCGCTCTTTTCTCCATCAAAGCACAGTCTGAATCGCTCGCGCCAATCATTTCCATACGCTTGGCGTGGCGCTTGACCATGCGCAAGGTCATGCGCTCTCTTAGCCTTAGCTTTCGGTCCAATTTCTTCTCAATATCTTTTCTCTTTAGGGTCTTAATTTCTTCTACCGTCAGCGGTGCAAAGAGACTGGAAACACAGTTGCTTTCTTGCGCAGCAGGCTTAACACCAAGGACAGCGTGACTGTCATTCGTCCCAACAAAGAGAAAAAAGAGCATCATCAAACAGACGGATAAGGTGCTTGTGAATTTTAGTTTCATAATCTATGATTTATCGGTTGAATAAAGGTTGATCAAGTACAAAAAATAAGCCTATCTGATAAGAATATCCACTGCTTAATCCAGACTAAACTTTATCGGCAAATTAAAATAAACGGGCACGGGCCTTCCTCTTTGTGTCCCTGGTATCCAGCGTGGCATTTTCTCTACCACATCAAGCATCGCTTCATCACAGCCACTCCCCAAGGGACGAACGACTTGTGCATTGATTATCGCTCCGTTCTTGTTAACGATAAAGCGAACTACCCCCTTACCTTCCACTCCTTTAGCCTTTGCCTCTGGAGGATACACCAGATTACTGTATATAAATTCCAGCATCTTTTTGTTAGCGCATGTTCGTATATGCTGCTTTGGCATGGAGTTGTCTTCACAGCCTGGAAAGCACGGCATATTTTCGACCACCTGAAAGACTTCTTTAGGGGCGGTGACTATTTTATCTTCCTCAAAACTAAATAAAAAACGCAATTGATCTTTTACACATATCTTTTTATCGGCTAGGTTAGCTGGCTCAAATAAAGGTAAATCGCTGAGGATAGACTCAAAGACCTGCTTCATAGGAGCTGATATGGGGCTTTCCCAAGTCCAATCAATCGCCTGGCCATCTGCGCCTACCACATAGCTAAGATTAAATTGATAGGAAGAATCAGGAACTAAGGTTTTTACTTTTTGTGCTCCTTTTCTTGCATTAAACTGCTCGCAGATATAGCCTTTGAGGTATTTTTTAGAATCGGCCCAATTCAAATTTCCCTTTTGCAATGCTTGATAAATGGCTGCTGTGAATTGAGGACGCGCCGAGCGGTCAATTTCTTTAATCTCATACACTTTTTCACAAGAGATGGAATCCGAAAAGACATGAGCAGAGGCAAGTAAAGCAGATAGCTGGAAAAAGGCGATTAGGCCAATAATCAAGAAGGTGGATAATTTCATAGCACTAAATATTTAGATGTTAAGAAAGAAGAGAGGGATGCGATTACCAACGCCCTCGCTTTCTAGATTTCGTTCTCGACCGAGTATTGTCACGCGATCGAGCGTTTGAGTTGGGCATTGGTCGAAAGTTAAGCGATAAGGTAAAAAAAGAATAGACGGCCGCTCCATCGCGCTTCGCAGGCACCCAGGAAGGCATTTTGTCTATCAGAGCCAAGGCTTCCTGATCACAACCATAAGCCAGGGATTTGGTGATCTGTGGTGCCAGAATATTTCCTTCTCTATCTACCACAAAATAAACGGAGACCGATCCGCGAGTGTTATTTTCTGCAGCTTCTTTGGGGTATTGCAAATGTTCTTTGATAAAATTCCGTCTTTTCTTATTGGAACAACTCATTCGCTCCTCCTTTGTGGTTTCCTCACAGCCTGGAAATTGTGCTTTTTCGTTAACTTCTGTGAATACTTCTTCCAGTTGTATTTGTCCTTTGCTTACTTTGATGACCATCATCACACGGTCTTTTGTACAAATGGCCTGATCATTCCTTTTACCTGGCTCAAAAAGGGGGAGTTCTGCAAAGATTTTTTGGAGGGCTTCGTTAAATGCTTCGCTGATGGATTGATGGATATGGACTGATCTTGCTTTCCCTGCACTATTGACGATATAATCAATGCTCACCAGAGATTCAAAACTGCTGTCTTGAGCCAGCCTTAGCTTTTCAACATCCGCATATTGGGTATTATAGGTCTTGCAGATATAACCATTCAGATAAGCCCTGGACCTTCCCCAGTACATTTGTCCTTCTGGTAAGGTTTGGAATAGGAAAGCGCTAAAAGCTGGTCGATCACTATATTGCAAATTCCAGTAATCATAGACTTGATCACAAGTAAGGGAATCTGTAGAGCTGCCCTGGCTAACAAATGGATGTAAAAAACATAAAAAAAGGAGGAGGCCTAGTGTTTTAATTTGCTTCATATTTTATGGTAGATTTTGGTGTGTCTTGTATTTAGTTTTCAACAATATAGCAAACATCCAAAGATCCTAGATTTGCTTTAACAAATCTTTAAAATTCCTTCGATTTCTTTAACAAAGCTTTAAATTGCTACCCTACAAACTCCTCGTCCGCCCACCATCGACTGGCAAATTGATCCCCGTAATAAAAGAAGCCGCAGGGCTGGCCAGAAAAGCTACGGCAGCAGCTACTTCTTTGGCTTCTGCAAAACGACCTAGAGGAATATCCGTCTTCATGGCTTCGATTACAGATTCCTTAGCCTTTCCGCTTTGCTGTACCTGGTGCTCAATGATTTCGCGAAGCCGTTCGGTATCGGTTTTTCCAGGGAGGACATTATTGACGGTAATTCCCTCAGGGCCAAGCTCATTGGCCAGGGTTTTGGCCCAGTTGGCTACGGCAGCACGGGTGGTATTGGATACCCCCAGATGGTGTAGCGGCTCTTTGACGGAGGTAGAAATAATATTGATGATGCGACCATAATTAGCCGCTCTCATTCCTGGTAGTAAGGTTTGGACCAATAGATGATTACAGAGCAAATGGTTGTGAAAAGCCCTTTCAAATTCTTCGATGGCGGCCAGGGTAATCGGTCCAGCAGGAGGGCCGCCGCTGTTGTTGACG
>JBCBDH010000369.1:0-6627 GCA_038529855.1 Bacteroidota bacterium
CTGAAACCCTGAAACATGAATGATCTCATTGGTCGAGAAAAAGACCAACATTAAAAGTCCAATATCGGTATGGGCATGGAAAGCAAATTCCTCCAACCAAATGCCAATGATGTACCAAGCGCCCAGAAAGGCGGGGAGGGCAGCAATAAAAACGAGGATTAAAAACTCTTTGGTCATCAATAAAAGCAGGTCTCCTATTCCCGCACCCAAAATTTTTCGAATGCCCATTTCCTTGATGCGCTGACGCGCCATATAAGCCGCCAAACCAAATAAGCCCAGGAAAGAGATGAGAATCGTAAGCAGTGAAAAGCCCAGAAAAATAATACCTCTGGTTTGATCAGCTTCATACATATTTTGTAATTGCTCGTCAAGAAAACTATAATCAAAAGGGGTATTGGGAAAAATAGTCATCCATGTTTTTTCCAGCTGGCTAATGGCAGTAGATAAATCTCCGCTTATTTTCACACTGGCGTGATGCCCACCTGAAAAGGTAAATATTTGTGGGGCAATGGGATTGTGTAAGGAATTTTGATGAAAGTCTTCGACAACGCCAATGATTACTTTGTGATTGGGATTGCCTTTGTCGCCATAGCGGATGCGTTGGCCAATAAAAGGGGCTTTTAGTTCAAAGCTCCGCAAAAAGGCTTGATTGACGATTACATTTTGGCTGGAATCGCCTGGGGCTTTGGTGGAAAAATTTCTACCATCCATTAAATGGACACCAATGGTTGACCAAAAATTGGCATCCACAGCAGCAAAGTAGGTAAACTGTGCTTCGCGATTAGGAGAATTGTCAGCACTGATGGGACGACGTGGCATTCCATATCCAGGAATAAAAGTAGCGGAGCCCGCGGCCGAAATTTGGGGCTGCTGCAAAAGGGCATTTCGCAAAACTGGCCATTTGTCCTGCTGGCTTTGCTCCATCAGATTGAGGTTGAGCAAATGCGTTTTATCAAAACCCAAATCCTTTTGCCGCAAATATTGTAATTGATCATAAATCAAAGCCGTACAACTCAGTACAAATAAGACAATGATAAACTGAACAGTAACCAAAGCCTTCCGCAGCGGCACACCGCTCCTACTTTGTCCCTTCATCACAGATACGGGCTCAAAGGCAGAGAGAAAAAAAGCGGGGTAGCTACCGCCAAGAACGCCAAGCAGCACGACCACTGCCAATATCCCAAGAACCAATTGTGGATTAAAAAACTGCGAACTATCGAGCTGCAAATCCAATAATTGATTCAGCGGTTCGATACTCCAAGAACCCATACTCAGCCCCAGCCCCAATGCCATTAACGTAAACAAAATTGACTCTGTGAGCAACTGCCCAATCAATTGGGAGCGATTGGCCCCCATCACTTTTCTCACCCCAATTTCCATCGCCCGCCTCCCCGCTTGCGCGGTCGCTAAATTGATGTAACTAATCACCGCAATAAGCAGCATCAACAGCGCTACCGCTACAAAAGTATAGACATAAACATAGCCCCCCGTCAGCTCCGCATGAATACGGGTAATGGGAATCAAGTGATGTCCAGCACTGGCCATTACTGGCTCGATTTCAGGATCGAGATGGCGTTCATAAATACCACTGAGTTTGGGGGCTAAATCCTGAGCCTCTACGCCTTCTTTGAGCAAAAGATAGGTCAAGCAATTAAAGCGTTTGAAATAATAATCCGCTAGATAAGGATCAGTTTTCGAAGAAAGTAAGGCTTGTACAGGCAAATGGGTATTATTGGGTAAATCGCGATAAACACCCGTGACTTCTAAGGTATAATCATCATCTCTTTGCAATTGACCATGTCTTAAATTGGTCGTCAAAATTGCTCCAATGGGGTCCTCTTCTCCAAATATACGCTTTGCGGCAGATGCGGAAAGCAGGAGCTTATTGGGTCCTTGAAGGGCCGTTTTTGGATCGCCCAAAAGCAGATCAAAGCTAAACATTTCTAAGACATTGGAATCTACGGCCATCAGCTCCTCTTGCTCAAATCGCTGCCCTTCATACTCCAAAGTCACCACCTCATTATCAAAAAACTGAAAAAAGCGCACATACTGCTCCACTTCTGGATAATCTTGCTCCGCATAAGGCCCTACGAGATGGGGGGTCGCTGGCCAATCCACTTCTAGGACTCGATCTTTGGTTTTGATATTATCCGTATGGATGCGATACAAACGATCTCCCTTGGCATGAAAGCGATCGTAATTCAATTCAAAATGCAGGTACAGTAAAATCAATAAAGTAGCGGCCATACCAATGGCCAGACTCGTCAGATTTAAAATGGCATAAAGCGGGTGGCGGCGGATACTTCGCCAAACGATCAGCAGGTAATTTTTTAGCATATGGCACGACTTATTAGGAAGGACAAGCACAGGGCTATATCGCAGATGAATGATTCAACGATGGTAAAGAAATTCGAGCTATGGTAGGTTTACCTGTAGAGTAAGATAAGGGAAATTTTGGGGAGATGTGGGGAAGGGAAATGATCTTAACATATCGCCTATTGGATAGGGGAAGAAAAAAATGGGCTTTTCCTTCCCCAGTCCAATTGTTTATTCCTGCTCTGAGGCTTCTTCCAACTTAGCCTCTAGCGCCTTCAATCGCGCTTCCTGATCCAGGATATAGAGGGTTAATTCTTCTACTTTTTCCAGTAATTTTCGATTCATTTCTCCAAGTTCAATACCTTCTTCAGCCGCTACTTCCTCTGCACTTGGCATACCAGGGAGGTGGCCCTCTTCAGCAATGTAGCTGGCCAGGCTATCCAAACTAGTCAATTCGTATTCCGCTTCAAATACATAGTCTGGCCATTCGTTATTGGGCCGTACTTTTACTTCTTCCAGCAGCCCCTTTCCTTTGACAACCAGCATGTAATCGCTGACAAAGACTTCGCTGTCTAGTCCGCCAATGCCAAGGCGACCAGCTAGGTAGTTTTTGGCGGTGGAGGTGGAGGCGTAGAGGTCGAATTTGTTATTGACTGTGCCATTCATACCTGGTGATTCTTTTATGTAAACCCCATAAGCATTTTCGATGGTCCCTTGATAAGTAACATAATCCGCCAAAAGACCATAGCATTTATTAATCTTGGAAGTGGAAGCGGCAATAAAAATACCCGCACGAGCCCAAACGCCCATATTCTCATCTAAGGTTCCAGCAAAACCACTACTCTCCGCGTAGCCTTTGGAAAGAATACCAATTTTATCGCCAAGATCAATCATGCCCGCCCCTATATCATATTTGATAAACTTACTTTCTATTCCCACATCATTAGAGGTCCCCCCACCCGTGACAGACTCTCTAATGACCCAAAGCCCAGGACTTGAGATGGTCCCTAAACCCGTCGTATGCTGCACCGCAGCACGCGCCGTAAACCCTGCCGTCCCTATTCCTATCCCCACCTGCCCAGCGGTATATTGTATACCTGATGGGGTAAATATCCACTGTCCTTGCACAAGGGCACTGATCAACATAAAACATAGCCATAAATAATTTTTCATTGTGTATTTTTTTGGTGTTTGAAATGACAGATGCATTCATTAAATAATTAATACGTCTATTATTTACTTTACGGGAGGAGGGGGTGACTTGTTGCTTTGGGTAGGGGATTTTGAAAGGATGGGAAATTGCTTGTGATACCATGCCGCTAAGCCTCTTGGCTTCGCAAGCATAGCACCACAATCTTTATCATTATCAATAGTCCATGTAAAATATATTCTCCTATACCCTATCTAGTGGAACTACAGGCACTTCTCGTTTTTCAGTAGTTTCTTCTTGTTTTATCCAATATCTCAATAGTAACTGGCCAGTATCATCTCTTTTGGTTCCAAGCATCCAAATACGCTCCTCTTTAGAATTATTCAGGTTATGTTGTTGCTTGAACCAAGCTTCACTTTTCCATCTTTTCTTGAATGTATATCCATACCGCCATGACTCTTTTACCAAGAATATGCGTCGTAGGTAATTCTCAAATGCCATAGTCCTACGTTCATGCTTTTCTCGCCGTTTTCCCCTCCTTGCAAAATCATTTTGCATTTGCTCATCATTATTATAGACAATAACGTCTAAATAGGCATGATATAATTCGTGACCAAGGAATATATATCCTGGAGTATTTACAAGATTAAAACCTGGCGTCCAACCTCCGTATTTCACAGCACTTTTTGAAATATAGACAGTGTTAATTGAAGTATCGTATTTTGCCGATTTAGCATTAAGTAATGTCCAATCTACCTCCCTAATATAAACATCAGGCATCCCTGGTGCATTTAATGCATCTATTACTTGCCGCCCAACTTCCGTTTGATAGATAATCATGAGTTGTTTACGAACTGCCGCTTTAAATGCAGGGTCCCCAGAAATTATGATTATTGCTCTACCATCTGGATCAACTGCAATAACTGGCATCCCCGCCACATAGACATAATCACTCAAAGTTGCAAAAGTCATTGCCAATGGATCCAAACTCAAAAACCGCGCAATATCAGAGTCGTAAAACCGCGCCCCTCGATAATCCAAGCCCGTCTCCTGATCGCGCTCGTGATGCGTCGTCTGATAACGCTCCGCTTGCCCCGCTATAAACTCTCTCAATACCTTCCCATAAGGATAATAATCAATGACATGATCCAATACGTACTTCACTTCTTCTCCACAATCAAAAGTGGTGTGGTAGGTGACTCTTGTATTGCCTAGATGGTCTTGTATATACCAGGTCAGGTCTAGGAGGCCCGCTTCTTCCTCTTCTTCTAGGGGCTCATCAAAGGGATCAGGCAGGGGGGAATCGCCGCCGCAAACTAGGTCGATTTCTGCTGCGGGTTCAGCATCTCTGATGTCTAGCATACCTTGGAGGTCAACGACTTGCTCACCACCTGACCAGATGACTCGAAACAGTTGTTGGGAATCTCTGATCGTTAGGCCCTGGCTGATGACCGTGCCGCCGTCAACGATGGACATCTCTTCGCGAAGGACGCTCCATTCTGTTGCATCACAAAAACGAGTGTTGTACAGGCGGGTAGGGAAATGCATATTGCCAGGGGTGCGGCTCTGTATGCTGACGAGTAGGTTTTGTCGATTCGCATTTTGCTGTGTGATGGTAGATGGGTCGCAGGTGGGGAGGTCGCCTTTGCAGCCGCATTCGGTTTCATAGCTGACCTCAGCTTGTACCACGTCAATTTGGTAAATATTGCCTCCTACGACTTGTAGGATCGTTACCTTCATCTGGGCCAGTTCGCTAAGGCCAGGTAATGTATCAGGAATGAGTTCCAAAAGGGTATTGCCATTGCCAGCACCATCAGTGATGTCAAGAGAATCCTGACCGCCATTGAAGGAGACAAATTCGCTGCCATTGTGCATGGCGATGTATAGATTGCCTCGGTCGAGGTTTTGGGCTAGGATTTCTACTTGAACCTTGTAGCCAGTCAGGGTTGTGGTACTTGGATCATTGAACTGGTAGCTCACGTCCCACTCTGCATCTTGTCCAATACCAAAGCCTTGGCCACCAGTATGGGTGACACGCCAATAAATACCATCATCTGCCAAGGAGTTTTCAGCATTGGGGCTTAGGGCAGTTAGGTCACCGTAAGCGATGCTGTGCCGCAAGGTCCATAGATTACTGCCAGATACACTGTGGGCAGGATATAATTTGACATCTGTACAGCTGCCTGTATTAACACAGGGTTCATAATCATTGACATAGGCATTGGGATCATTGGCCAATGCGACTGGTAATTGTCTTAGGAATAAGCCAATTGTTCTTTGTCCGTCACCTGAAAGGATAAATTCCTGATCAAAGCCTGTGATGGAGATATTTTGGAGTGTTGTATAAGTACCCGTAAGCTGACTGAGTTCTTCTGCAAAAAGGTGGACTTCAGTGGCATCACATAAGCGAATGCGGTGTAGCATTGTCGGGAAAGTCCAGGAGCGATTGGGGTCTTGCATGGAAGCGAATAAGCTGGGTAGGATAGTCTGTTGCTGTAGCTGCTCGCTAGGGGTGCAATCTGGTGCATTTGGATCGCAGGACTTGCTGGGAGGATTGCTACCAGGTAGATTTTTGTAGCCAGACTCTCCTATTTGCGCTACCTTTGCCACTCGCTCATTGCCGTGAATATACCAGGTAATGGCATCTTCTGTCATATCGTAAACCGCCAATTCCTGACCAGCGCTGGAGCGCAAATAGTATTCGTGTCTTAGGCTTCTGGTGAGTACAGATTTGACGATTCTCGCATCATTGGCATCGTAGAGGTAAGTGCTTTCAGTTACCGTTCCATCCTCCTCTGTTGTTGTCATAGACCAGGGTAAATTGGCTCTTCCATATCCCACGCTTAGTCCTTTTTTGGTATCGCCAATTAGATTGCCATTTTCATCATAGCTAAACAAACGATCAGCTTCTCCTGATTGCTCGACAGACTGTAAGCGATTGCCATTGGGGGCATAGTTGTATTCATAGAGATCAGTATTCACCGTATTGGTATTATCGTCTACTACCCCGCGACTCAAATATTCGATATTTCCAATTTTGTCATAATCGTAGTTTGCATCTCCCCAAGCGGATTGGTTTCCAGGAACAGGTCCGCTATTCACAACCACCATGGCATCAGCAGCGATCAGACGATTGAGGTTATCGTAGTTGTAATTATAAG
>JBCBDH010000370.1:0-6624 GCA_038529855.1 Bacteroidota bacterium
GATCGTATTTTTTTGCGTTTCTGATTTTCATAGCTTTAGTGTTTTAGTTTATACAAATATTACTCACAAGACATAGCTAGCCCCTTTACATAATGAGGGCACTATGTATTTGAAAAAGTCAATAAAACTAAGGCCTCCGTTAGGAGGAAGACATTGCTCGGTAGAAAATCAAATTGTACTAAAAAGGTCGATTGGAATGGAAATTACTTCCGTAGAAGCAACTGTAGTAAAACTGAAATTTGTTTGATTTATTTTAAATCATTAGTAATCAAAACAAATTTTAACGCTTTTTGACTAATATTTTTGATGTGTTATCGACCATGATGCTGTGCTTTACCTTTTTTCATTGTTGTTGTTATTAATCAGAACAAGTATTTATACAATTTAATTCCCACTTTGATGATTATTTTTATTGATTTCCCAAAAATTTTACAGGTATTGGCTATATTTTGTTGTGATAGGTAGCAATTTCATCCCCTTTTCATTGGATAGCCTTCTTTAGTAAACAAGTGCGTATGCTGTTGAAACTAGTATTAGAATCCACCCTTTTTCAGTTGATCTTTCAGGCTGCGGCACAAATGCATTGGTCCGAGATTTTAGCTGTTCTTTTTAATTTGATCTATTTGATCTTCGCCATGCGGGAAAATCGCTGGTGTTGGCCCTTTGGAATCATCGCTTCTGTATTGAGCATCTATTTATTTTTTATCTCTAAGCTCTACGCAGAATCCATTCTGTATTTCTACTACGTCCTGGCAGGTATTTATGGTTGGTACACTTGGGGCAATAGGTATAAGGAAAAGGAGCTACCCATCTCAACTTGGTCTTTTGAACAGCATGCCAGGGTCTTAGCGATTGGTTTTGTGCTCTCTGCTTTGCTGGCTTTTATCTTGCAGCAGTTTACTGATGCCCAAATGGCGCTTGTAGATGCGCATACGACCATCTTTAGCTTTATTGCCACTTATATGGTCACCCAAAAAATATTGGAGAATTGGATTTACTGGATCATCATTGATATGATAACTATTGGGCTCTACATTAGCCGCGAGCTGTATTTATACGCCTTGCTGATGGTCCTCTTTACCATCATGGCTGTTTGGGGCTATCGAGCCTGGAAAGTCCGATATTCTTCTCTATCCTAGTGTGAACTCCTTCCTTTTTGAATCGTTTTCGGGGAAGATGCGCTTGAAAAGACTTGCGCGGAGATATAAAAAAAAGTAACTTTGAAATACAAAGTACTTTTAAAAATAAATCTTCTTCTGTGTCGTTTATCGCATAAACCATCTGCTTATGAAAACGATTTTTTTAAAAGCCATTGAAGATCGAGACTATCTCTTGGGGCTGATCCTGTACTTTTTTTCGCTCGCCATTTTTATCGGTACGGACCAACACCTCTTCCCTAATAATACATTTTACGAAGGCAGCTTTTTCCCCATCAATCTTCTATTTTGGACCTATCTGCTGTTTGTGATCAATGCTAGTAAGGCGACAACAGGCCGTTGGATGCGCTTCCCGCATCTATCGCACAATATTCTGCTTTTTTTGATGGCCAATATCAGTGCCTACAGCCTCAATCGCAGTATTCCCATTTTTCACGAGTCTGCCGAATGGCTTTCCTGGTTTTTGGGGGTGCTTAATGTGGTCTTACTCCTTTTCAGTATGCGTCCTCAGTACGAATCAAGGCCACTGAATTATCTGATCGTTTTCGTACTTAGTGGCGCCTGGTTATTTGGACTTTATCAAAGTATTTATATCGGACCTGTTTATTTGGTAGGAATTTTTGCCTTTTGGTTCTTTGGGGTCTCCTTACACGTTTTTGTACCCCTTTGGTTGATGATTCTATCCAGCATTATTTTGATGCGCTTTTTGCGCGCTTCCAATGCTTACCGATATGTCTTGATCGCTGGTTTGAGCTTACCGATTGGTTTGATTGCGCTATTTTGTATCCGCTGGCATCATTTTAATGAAGAAATCAATCTGGCTTATAGCGATAGAGAAAGCCTGTTTGTAGAACCCGAGCTACCCAACTGGGTCATGGTTAGCCAAAATATTGATTTGGATTGGATCAGTCGACGGGCATTGACCACTGGAATCATCTATCCTGTTACGCCTTTAGGAGGGGGTAGTTGGCTTCCTGGCAATATCTCCATTCGAGATAAAAAATTACACGACCCATTGGTTGTAACCGCCAGTTTTTTTTCTGGCACGATCAATTTATCCATTGAGGAGAAACTACAATTATTAGAATCGCTTTACAATGAACGCCACAATACCAAAAGACGCCTTTGGTCTGGCAATCAACTATCCACCCAATCCATAGAAACTACCGTCCAATTATTCCCAGATTATCGAATGGCTTACACAGAAAAAGAATTTGTAATCAAACACAGCGGGCAACGTTGGCGACGGCAACAAGAGGCACTTTACACCTTTTATTTACCCGAAGGGGCTGTGGCCAGCTCCGCTTCTCTTTGGATTGAAGGGGAAGAATCACCAGGCTATCTCACGACTCGCTCCAAAGCCGATAGTGCCTACCGCACCATCGTTGGAGTGGAACGAAGAGACCCCATGTTGGTGCATTGGCAGGAGGGAAATAGATTAACTGTGCGGGTATTTCCTTGTACGGCTAAGGAGAATCGCCGTTTCAAAATAGGAATTACCTCTCCGCTCCGCTACGAGGGCCAGCAATTGCATTATGACAACGTTGATTTCCAGGGCCCTCATTGGAAAAATGCCAATGAAACAATCGAAATATTGACGGAAGGCCACCAACAGCCTATTGAAGCTTCTCTGAGTCTGGAACGTCGAGGAGGTCGTTGGATTTACGATGGGCGCTATCAATCAGATTGGTCGCTACAATTGGAAGCACCCCCATTGGCCAAACAGACCTTTAGTTTTAATGGGCAGACCTATCAGTTGGATACTTATCGTCCAGAGATGGAGGTTTTTGAGGCCGAAGATATTTATTTAGACATCAATCAAGCTTGGACCAAAAAGGAGTTCTTGCGCATTTGGAAAGCTGCTGAAGGGCGCAATGTCTATGTACATAATACTCATGGACTTATGCAAAGCCTCACACCTCGGAATTATCGCTCGCTCTTTAAGGAGTTGCGATCAAAGAATTACAGTTTGTTTCCCTTTCACAAGATAATCCAACCCGAACAAGCGCTGGTTATTAGCAAATACAGCGGGCTCGTTCCCACTTTGAGCGATCTGGAAGGCAGCACTTTTCACGAATCTATTAATGCGATGAGCCAGGCTGCCCATCCACCCATTCGGATCTACAGCCTGAATGGCCAATGGTCAGATTACCTAAGGTGCTTACGCGAAATTCAGTTTTTACAGCCCATGCAAGGTGATGTCGATCGACTAGTCGCCACCCTTCAGGCCAATCGTTTTCTAAAACCTATCACGGACCCAGATCAGGTGAAGATTGGCGAGGCGAGGATGATTATTTCCCGCTTTGATGGCAGCCAGGAAAGCTATACCGCCCCAGATCATCTCCTACGACTCTTTGCTTATAATAACATCATGCGACAAATTGGACCAGATTATTTTAGCGGGGCCTATGAGCAGGAGGAATTGGTCAATCAGGCCAAAGAAGCCTACGTAGTCAGTCCAATTTCGAGTTTGGTTGTTTTAGAAAGTCAGGAGGACTATGATCGCTTTGGGATTGAAGAGAGCAATAATAGTTTGAAAAACGCATCCATCGAAGGGGCTGGAGCGGTACCCGAACCCGAGGAGTGGTTGATGATTCTGTTGAGTCTGGCATTAGCCCTGTTTCTCTACCGCCGATTACAACAAAAGAGAGCGATATATGGCGCTTAAGCAATTGGTGAGGAGCCCATGGTCAATGCTTCCACTGCTTTTGGTCCTGGGCTTATTTGGTGTGTTTATGTATCGCTATATTCCGGTCGATTTGAGTTTTGTGCTAGGGCTTTGTTTGGCTCCTTTCATTATTCGTCCCGTTCAGGGGCGGGCGCATGGAAGCTATTTTATCGTTGCGATGCTCTTCTTCCTCGCTCTTCTTTTTTATCGGAGCAGCACTTTATTCTATTTTGCCTTTGGGCTGGGTTTTTTATACCTGTTGGAAACCCAATTGGGGCGGCTGAACCATTTGGCATTAGGGCTTTTACTCCTTCTTTCCCCTATGTTTAAATACATAGCCTTTACTTGGAGTTTCCCCATTCGGATGCAAATGACGATTGTTGCGGCAAAGATTCTGCGTCAATTAGGGCTTGAAGCTGAGGCAAAAGGGAATATGATCTATCTGGGTGATTTACCCTTCTCAGTCGATCCAGCCTGTATGGGTTTGCGAATGCTGATTTTATCTATGTTGATGGCCTTAATGCTCATGGCTTATTACGAGCGGAAGGAGCAGCGGACTGTGAGTTTTTGGGCGATGAGCTTTGGTTTGGCAATAAGTTTGGTTCTGGCTGTTTTGGCCAATTTTTCCAGACTTTTGGCCGTTGTTCTCTTCAATGTCTTACCAGGGCAATGGTTACATGATGGGATAGGCTTGATCAGTCTATTGGTTTATGTGGTATTGCCTCTTTATGCCTTGAGTCAGTGGTACAAAGGGGGGAGACCAGATGGAGTAATTTCTATAGAACCCGCCCAAAAGCAGGTGAAGAGGTATTGGCTGCCTTTGGCTATGATGGTTTTGATGTTATTGGTCACTGGCCCGCAGTTTTGGCAGAGGCGCATCTACCAGGATGAGGCTTTAAGCAACTTTCAATTGGAAGGCTACCGTGCTTCTTTGACGGATATTGGCGTATTGCAATTGACTAGCGAAGAGGCTTTAATTTACATCAAACCTCCTGTTGGTTGGCTCAACAGTACCCATGATCCACGCATTTGTTGGCAGGGGAGTGGTTATACTTTTGGAGCGATTAAAAAGGAAAGTATAGCGGGAATAGATTTGTATACGTCTACATTGACAAAGGGAGAGGATCAGCTGTATGCCGCTTGGTGGTATGATAATGGCGATATTCAAACGATCAAAGAATGGCAATGGCGATGGAAGAGTATTGGTGCAGAGCGTGGTTTTCGCCTGATCAATGTCAATGCCAACCATCCCGATATGCTGAGCAAGGAAATTGCTTATCTGCTCCAACACCATCAATTTTGAATGGCCTGACATTGGATGGGAAGTCCAATAAGAACAAACGATAAGACCGGAATGAGGTCTTATCGTCGTTAATTTAAAGGACAAAAATAGCTTGGTTGATAAGAGGTTTTGGGAAAAAAGCCCTGGCAAAAAATTGCCAGGACCGTTTGAATAGGATATCCGTTTGGGTTGGATATCGTAATTAACCCCAAAAAACCAAAATTGAAAACATTCTTTATTAAAGAAGAAGGCGCTATACCTTCCTATTGGAGGGCTTGGCCCATTAATTATTCACTCATTAAAGCAGCACAAAACTCGCACTTTTAGATCGCATTATCCAATTAATGCGTTTGGACAAAGCTTGGACAAAATGTTAAAATCTAGTACGATCCGTACGTTCTGATTTAAAAATAGTCAAAAGGCTCAATACTTTGTTAAGAATTCTATCAAATCTACTTCGCGATCTAAATTCATTTTTTTCTTTAGTCGATAGCGGGCCTTTTGTACACCAGATGAACTGATACCCATCAAATGAGCAATTTCCTTAGTGGAAAGACCCATTTTGATGTAAGCACAAAAGCGGCTTTCATTGGGATTGATTTTGGGGAATTGCATGAAAAGTCGTTCAAAAAAAGCGGGATGCACCAGCTCAAAATGCATTTTGAATTTTTGCCATCCGTCGTCAAAGTTCCTGTGCTTATTGATCATCCGACCAATATTCTGGGCAAATTCTGTTGATCTATGGGTATTTAAAGTCCGTATACTCGATTGTAATCGCTCCAGCATTTCATTTTTTTGAAGCAAATTTAGGGTAAGAGAGGCCAATTTGCGTTCTCGGAAGGCGAGTAAGACTTCCATTTGTTGTCGCTTTTCCTGTTCTGCCTCTCTTTGTTCTTCAAGATTTTTGATGTTTTGCCTTTGTTGCCATTTGATTTTTTGCCGATAGTGGTAGTCAAGCGATAGCAGTAAAACTGTTAATAGTAATATGATGCCCATCAAGAAGTAAGTGACTTGGCGATAGCGCTGCTGGTCTTCTGCTATCAAATATGCCCCTTGATGTCCTGGCTCAATCTGGTCTATATAGGTCATCAACTGACTGTAGCACTGAATCATATTTGCGGTATCTGATAAGTCCTGGAATAATTGAAGGGCTTTTTGATAATTGCTAATGGCCTCAATCTGTACAGCTGGGTCGGAGCTGCCCTGGTTGGACACGCCTAGCTGATACGCTGCAAGGGCTTGTCCTTGGCGATAATCAATGGACTGGGCAAGGCTAAAAGCTTGTTGGGCAGTCTTTTGGGCATGTTCTGCTGGTGAAATACGAGCTATTTGATTGAGTAGATTCACCCTCTGTTGACCAGTAGCACTAAGTAATTGATAATCAAGACTATCTATTGTTGTAGCATAGGAAGGGCATCCTAAAAACCAGGCTGATAAAAGTATTCCAAAACACAAGCGCATCATAAATTTCTTGAATTTAACTCCAATTGAGCCCTTTCTGCAAGGACAACTGGATA
>JBCBDH010000371.1:0-6618 GCA_038529855.1 Bacteroidota bacterium
ATGCCAAAGGAGATAGTCTTTCTGGTACTTTGCGTCAATATTTGCTCTTTTCACCTTCAGGGTGGGCGTTAATAATTCATTTTCGATAGTCCATGCTTCTTTTTGGATAATGGCAGTCGATATTTTTTCATAGTTTGCTCTCGTAGTATTCACCTGGTGGATACTACGAAGAATAGACTTTTGGACTATTTCTTTATTTTCAGCCTTACCAATTGTTGATAAATTCATCAATGCCACTGGCTGTGGAATTCCTAAACCCACTACACAGACTTGCTCTACATAATCATTTTTCACCAATACCTCTTCCATAGGATTAGGTGTGACGTAGCTTCCTTTAGCGGTCTTAAAGGCATCTTTTACCCTACCAATGATTCGCAGATAACCCTGCTTATCAATCGTTCCTTTATCACCAGTATGCATCCAACCATTGGCTAAAACCTCAGCTGTTTTTTCTGGACTTTTATAATAGCCTTTCATGATGTATGGTGTTTTCATTAGGACTTCTCCTGTCTCAGGATGAATTTTCAATGCGCCAAAAGGAATCACTTTTCCAACAGAATCGCTTGGCGCATCTGGATTGGGACTAGTAGCCATCAATCCACAAGTTTCCGTCATACCGTAAACTTCAATTAGATGTATACCAATTTTTTTGTAGAAATCCTTTAGATAAGCAGGGGTGATGGCAGCTCCTGTCGTAGCTAATTTTACATTCTGCAAGCCCAATTTTTTTCGCAATTGCTTTTTAACGATCCTAGAAAGGATGGGAATCTTTAAATAAAAATCCAATTTCCTTTTGGGTATTTGGGCGATAACCCCCAGGTAGAATTTTGTCCAAATTCGGGGAACTGCTAAGAATAAATTGGGTTGAGTGTCCTGTAGATTCCTTAGGAAGGAATCCAAATTTTCTACAAATGAAATGGTTCCTCCCATCCAAATGGCAGAAACTTCAATTCCAATTCTCTCATAGATATGATTTAAGGGAAGATAAGATAAGTATTGATGTTTGGGTAAATGGAAAACCCCCAGGTTGTTTGTCTTTTCCTCATTGATCATGGTCAAAGCAGGACTGAGATGAGCTAGCATGACACCTTTAGGGGTACCCGTTGTTCCTGAGGTAAATTTAATCGTCCACAAAGTATCTGCTTTGGGAATGGGATGATCCCTTATTGGCTCCGCATTTTCAATTAAATCATTCCATGCCACTCCAATATTGATATTGGCACTTCCTTCGTAGTGAGGAAACTTGATGGGGAAAACAGTAGTAGGTATCGCTTCTACCCTATCGCCCCAAGCCTCTAATTTACCAATAAACATCGCTTTCAAATCTCCCAGCTTGACGACCTCCGCTAATTGGCTTTTCGTTAGACTAGCATAGAGCGGAACGGAGACAAATCCCCCAATCATAATGGCTAAATCTGCCAGTATCCAATGACAGCAGTTTTTAGAAAATAGCCCAATATGGTCTCCTTTCTCCAATCCTTTTTGCCGTAAAGCAGCAGTCATTTTTCTAGCTTCCTGGCCTGCTTGAAAATAAGTTAGCGTATGCCAGCTCTTCCCCTTTGGTTGGCGCAAAAATATTTTATTGGGCATGGTCTTTTCCCAATGATAAAATCTTTCAATTAGGGTTGGAAGGTTACTATGGGTAGTAATCATAAAAAAGGGTTTGAAAATTAGATGGCTGGAAATAGCGGTTACGGAAGAACCAGTTTTCCCGTTCTAGCTGATCTGCTAAAACTTATTTATTGGTTCCTCTCGCTTGACAAAACTAAGGTGGAAAGCGCAGGAATTCCTTGAACTAATTCAAGGAATAGGTTGAGATTAATCTGTAATGTACTGGGAAGTAATTGGGGTTGATCCCCCTCTTTGCGCTAAGCGTATTACTTATTCAACTTCAGCTTACTAAGCCATTCTGGAGAAATGCACATAAATTCAGCAATGTATTTTGAAGGTACGCTTTTGATGATTGCTGGATGCTCATTGATAAGATAATCGTATAATTCTCTGCTACTGTAACTGATCAATCTAGATTTCAACTCATTTTCGTAAATAAGGATATTGATTACTTTTTGGTCATAAAATGCTTTGAGAAAAATATCATCCTGGATTTTCTGGTCGATGAATTCCTTTTTTAATTCATAGACCTCAGAATACTCAAAAGCCTTAATATCATACAGAGAAGGCTTGTCTTGATAATAACTTTCTGCAATGGTGACAACAGGTCGATGATTGGGTAAATGAAAAGAGATCGTTCGGCTTAGTCCTCTTTTTTCATTATAGAAACGTTTGAGTAGTCCTCCTTTTTTTACGATAAAAATACTATTACAACGCGATCCAACAGGAATTAAAACTTGGAGTGGTTTTAAGCTTCTCACCTTTCCATAAGTCTTAATCATTTCTAGAATGTCTGTGGGTATATCGTATCTTTCTTTTTTCATCTTTACTAAGACCGCTAAATTTCAATCGAAAAAATAAAGCACCTATCACCTAGCGTCAACGCTTAATATCAAAGCAAGCTTATCACCCTCCAATACTAGATCGCTTTCCCCTGATACGAACAACCAAAGCGCCCCCCCATCTGCGCTCCCACCTCCAAACGCTGTAAGCCATCGCCATTATTGAAGGCATCTATATTGCAAGTCATTGGTTCCAATGCAATAGACTTTCTGGCAGGTGGGGTAAAGACTTGTAGATAATTGAATTTCCCTGGACCAGTCTCTTGCCAATACATCAAATGCCCAAGCGAATCACTCAATGTCACACTTGCCTGACCAAAGGAGGAAGTATCCCTCAACAAAAAGCCACTATCCAAGACATGCGCTCCAATGGGAGTCAAGTCCTCAAAGACGTCAAACTCAAGCAATCCACCCGTTGGGATCATCCATTCATCAATAGCAATTTGCTGGCTGGGCGGTAATTGTAGCGACCAACTGTCTACCTCCCCATCCAGGCGAAAATAGGGATGCCAGCCCAAGCCCATTGGTAGTGGACGATCACCAGTATTTTTGACCTGCATCTCCACTTCAAAATGCCCACTGCTTTTTAAACTAAAATGAATATCCACCTGAAAAGAAAAGGGATAAACGACATCTTGTCCCTCGTATTGATGTCGACAATGCATATGGGCCTCTTCTTCCTGAAGCTCAATACGAACCACTTCATAGGCTTTTCCCGCACTAAAGCCATGCAATGCATTTCCTGTTTCTGGATTATTGATGGGAAATTCATAGCTTTTACCCTCAAAGGTATACTGTCCATTTTTTAGGCGATTGGGGAAGGGAAAGAGCCATTCGCTTTTGTACCAATCATGTTGTTTTAGCTCATCAACAGTTGTGTAAGCATCCAAGATGTCTCGTCCATTTAATTGAAGATTAAGGAGGCTCGCTCCGTATTCAGGGACGATGGTAAAATGATTATTAGAGGGACGATGGCTTATTTGAAGCTGTTGAAAAGGGCCAAAGGAAGAGCGGATCAATTGAAACATAGTTAGCCTAAAAGGATTTGATGAGCAAATGAAATCAAGCAAAAAAGCATTGAGGCTAAAATAGCGCTTTCCAGCGAACCTAAAACGTTTTTTGACGAGAAAGAAACTGCCCCTTTCAGCAGTAAAGCCAAAAGGGGCAGTTGATAAAGGGAATTAAGAAATGGAGGACTCCACCCTAATTCCTACTTATTTATTTCTGAACAACCAAGCGCTGTGCATGCTGGTTGACACCATCTGTCATAACGACGAAGTATACACCAGGAGCATAAGTGCTTAGGTCAAGTTGCTGCGTTCCGTTTTGAGCGCCTTCCAATTGTTTCTGGAACAGAAGCTGTCCCATACTGTTGGTTACTCGAATGGTTAGATCAAGTGCCTCACTAAAGTTGTAGTTGATTTCTGCAACATCTGTAGCAGGATTCGGGAACATACGAAGACCATTGATGAAATCCGTTTCATTGACGAAAGGTGTAATGACCTCATCACAAATCACACAGTGTGAGAAACAAACATCAGTAGTTGGATCGCCAGTGTCTCCTACGACAAATTCGCGATTGAAACCACCAAAGCCATCTTCTACACCACAATCGGCCAAGTTTTCACTACCTTCCCAACCGTCCATGCCGTTGAGGAACTTGTACTGAAGCGTATCACCAATACGTGCAGTGGTGGTGAAAGACCAAGTACCGTCAAGATCATTGTTCATAGAAACCTGATCCCAACCTGTGAAAGAACCTGCGATAAATACACCATCACTAGCCACTGTTTCTTTTTCCATATCAACGGTGAAAACAACATCACGAGTTTGGAAAAGATCAATGGTGAAGTCAAAGTTACCTGCAGTAAAGGCATCGTCAAATTCGATGTAATAAGTGGTACCACCACTAACATTGAAATCAGAAATCAATGCTTGATTACCACCTGCACCACAGTCGTCGTCAGAAACAGCAATCAAAGTCAAAGTGCTGTAGTTATCACAAGTACCAGTGTAAACAAATACACGAGTATCTTCAGCAGACAAGTCACAAGTACTCAAAGTCATCAAACCGTCATTATCAGGTGTGAAAGAGTACCACTCAGACTGTACATAAGGCGTTGGGTTAGCTGTCGCAACAGGAGCAAATACACCAATTGCAGGACCCGTTACCTGAGCCTTACCATCAATAGTACCTACGGTTACTGTTTCACCAGCTGTTACTGCGATAGCAGAAGAACAGAAGTCACCAGCAGGTGCTGCACCAGAGTTGAAGGTCAGGTTCCAATCGAAACCATTATTATCCCACTGGTTATCAAACATAATGCGATAAGTTGTTCCACCAGTTACTACAGCTTGAGCTTGAGAAGCGAAAGCATCGCCACCAGCGACTACAGCACAACGGTCATCACTGACCACCATAGGTGCCAAAGTAGAACAGTCGCCATCAAATATCCAGGCGCGAGTATCCGCTCCACCTTCACAAGTGCTAACGTCAATCCAGCCATCTTCAGCAGGAGTATAAGTATACCAAACCGCACCTTCTCCGTTGTTGAGGATACCATCATTGATATCGAAAACATTATGAGCACCACCGAAACATTCGATTGGTCCAGTTACGGTATTCGTACCTTCCATAGCTTCTGTAGCTGTATAGCAGTACTGACCAGCGCCAGCAGCAGGAAGAGCAGCGAAGGTTACATCATCCACATAGAAGATGTAGTTAGCGTCAATTGGGAAGTGGTTAACAGAACCCAACTGGATAAGACCAGGTGTATTCACAAAAGTTTCCCAGCTAATAGGCCAACCATAGATGAAGTCACCATCGATGAACAATCTTGCCCAGTCATTATCTAGATCAAGATACATAACGATGTTAATCCAGCCACCTTGTCTGTAAGGACGCTCTACAACACCAGCAACACCAGCATCCAATGACAAAGTACCGTCAGGACGCATATCACACTGCATAGCATAGGTAGTACCAGCTTGATCTTGTAATTTCTGAATATTGAAGTAAGCACCATTGCCTTCTCCAATAAAGTAGTTGAAATCGAGTTTGAAGTGACCACTAGTTCTGTCACCCAACAACTGAAGGTTATCTTCTGTACCACTAGTACCGTCGATCTTCATAGAAACCGTACCACTAAGTGCTTGCTCATCAGAAGCGAGAGAAGGAGCACCACCTGGCCATGGGGCCCATACGTCAGAGTTGTCAGCAGGAGCTGTTCCTACATCATAAGATTCAAAATCGTCTTCTTGTAGTTCGATTGGATCATTACAGTCAGTAGGTACACAATCTGCACAACTACCAAAACAAGTAGAAGCCAATACGACATCAGAAATGGTCGTTAGGGAAACAACGCGATTGAAGCTACCCATACCATCATCAATACCACAACCTTCTAAGGCAGCACCATCTTCTGTATTACCCATTCCATTTTGGTACTTCCACTGTAGTTCGTCCAGAGAAGTAGCCATAGTTGTGTAAGACCAAGTACCATCACCATTGTCTGACATAGCTTCTGGTGTGAAACTGTTGAAGCTACCAATGATGAATACCCCATCAGAAGCAACGGTTTCAAAAGACATGTCAACAGTTAAAGTAACACTGATCATAGGTAGTGGACCCAATGCTACATCAAAGTCAAAACCATCTGCACTTTCAGCATCGTCCCAGTGAATGACGTAAGTTGTGTTTTCCAAACCTAGGAAATCAACAGTAGAAGCTACCATGTTGCCACCACCATCGTCACAATCGTCAGCACTTTGAGCGATTAGGAAGTCAGGAAGTGGACATTCTGCAGAAAGGATAGACAAGTTGGTGTTAACACCACCTCCACAAGAATTAACGGTAACTACACCGTCAGCGGCAGGGGTATAAGTATACCAAGCAGCGCCGCTACCTCCGATTACAGAACCATTACCTGTGATTGGGCTGGCTGTGTAAGTACCAGGACCAGGAAGACTGATCGATGCATTACAACCAGTACCAGCAGCAGGGGCATTTAGCGTAGCGCTTACTGCACCCATATCCATAGCCATGCGAATAGTTTGGCAATCATTGAAGCTGATCATTACCGCAGTAATGGTCAAAACCCCCATATCATCACCTCCCATATAGCCAGCAGCATCTGGATTAGCTGTGTCATTATTACAAACGACA
>JBCBDH010000372.1:0-6597 GCA_038529855.1 Bacteroidota bacterium
TTGGATTTGCTAAGCTCTGTTTTCATCCTTTGCAGGGCTACATCACCACCAATTAGATAAGAACCCTGAGGTATAGGGAGCTGCGCTTCCGTAGGGTGACACCAAAAGAAGACAACAAAAACAAAAAGCCATAGATTTTTCATTGAAATTAGTATTGAACAAGTTTACGAATGGCGATGCCTTTATTGGTGTATAGGTGAATGAAATATAAACCAGCTTGTTGAGGCAACAGCAAACGATTATTGCTCAGCGCCAAATGATCTACTCTTTTTCCGCTAGCAGAATAAATAATGGCCTTTTCCAGCTCTACCCCAGAGGGGATGTTAACCTCTACTGCTTGTTGCGAGCTAGGGTTGGGGAAAAGTCTTAGATCGTATAGTATAGCAGGCTCTGGTCCAATACCAACCGATTCGACGAAAAGGTCTTCGATGCGCACAAGGGCGACCTCTACAGGTTCCTTGTCAGCCTGGTTGTACATGTCGCGGAAAGTTTCAATAGGATCAGAGGTTTCAGCAAACATCTCAGCCAGCCATTTTGGAGGAAGCGGTTGGTAAAAAACCTGGGCTGATACGTCTACCAGCCCCGTATATCCATTCAGTGGGATGTGGTAATGAACAATATCACTTCCACTTCCCTCGACACCATTGACTTTATTAAAGTCTACATCAAAGAGGGCCTTTCCTGCTATAAGGGTTGTATCGTAAACCTCATGAGTGGTAGTAAATCCTAAGGGCGGTAGTCGATTGTCTTTTAAAGCAACATAGGCAAATTCCAAAACACTGGTAAATTGGCCATTTACATCTCCATTGACGATCTCATAAATTTGCACCTGATCTTCTTGATTAATGACATCGTAATGGGGCTCATAGTGATCATCATGCCCCGCTACTTCAAATTGATCATTTAGAACACCTGATTGGAACAGGGTATCTCCTGCTTCAGTCGTAACGACAAAGGTCACAAAAGCTCTACGGCTAGGATAACCAGAAGGGAATTTATGTCCTGCCTTGTTCAACAAATTCAAATTAAAGAAGGCTGTATCTGGTGTCAACTGCTCCAAACTTAGCTCCATATCCAAAGTTTGTTTTTGCAGCATTCGATAAGTCGCAGAGATGATGGAATCAAACTGCGCTCCAGTCGCATTGATGTCCAACACATCGCGGTTGGCCTTCATCAGCTCAAGCATCGTGACATTACCACCAACATTTCCGTGCAAACCATAAGGACTGCGGCCAGATAGAAAGATGTAATTATCAGAAATAATGACCGTATCATCAATACGTGGCATATGACAAGCTTGACAACTGACATTATCTGTATTGTAAACTGAGTTGAGCCATTCGTGATAAGTGGCCTGCTCTGAATAGGAAGTCCCTGTGGGCTGACCTTCTCGGTCTAGAGGGTGATTGATCAAAGTATGGCAAGGGGCACAAATACCCGCGTCATTGATGTGTTCTGAATAAACTGGGCGTATACCAACAAAATCGGCCATAGGAGCAGCAAAGGGGATAGGGTAGGGACCATAAGCCACTCTTGTTGTATCAAATTCAATACGTCCAGTATGTGTTAGACCCAATTTCCGATCGCTGATTTGATGACAGGTGCCACAGGAGATTCCATCTAAAGCTACAGTATCTGCATCGAGCATGTCCATTGTGTAATGATCCAAACCCCGCAGCAGTGCGGTATGATGTCCTTGTGGAGCATGGCAAGCCGTACATTCCGTTTGAATTTCGAGGCTGTGATCGGGATTGGCGATCAGTTCGTGGCTTACTTTGGCTCGCCAGAAAGGATCTTTAGCTGAGTTGGCCATCATCGTGGGCTGCCAATCGTCAGTCATATTTACATCATTTCCATCTGCATCTACCATGGCAATTCCATCATTATCAAAGCCATGACAGCCAGAACATTGGCCAACAGTTGGAAAGAGCTGTGCACTATCTAGAGGACCCAGAGAAGCGTGGGCTTTCAATAAGGCTAGTTCTGCTTCACTGTGATAAGCGGCTACTTCGTTTGCGTCATTCCTGAGCGGCATTAGGGCAACGCTGAGGATAAAAGTCAGTAAAATTACAGCCAATAAAGAAGCTTTGGGCCATGCTCCCTTTGGCACATTCAAAATAGTAGATTTCATGATTGAAATATCCGTATTTTCCAGGTGATGGGCAAAATTTGAGACTTCAAAGACTAGAAATGCCCAAGAGACTCCAAATTAAAATCCAATTCTGGCAAAACTTGGCTTATTTTAGTATATTTAATGCCTGTTGCAGAGTCCCCTGCCCGTGGCTCAAAGCATTGTAAGCTAACTTAGGCATACCTCCATGATATCTTACACCCACTAACTCCACTAGTCTCCATGAAAAGACTTTACTTTTTTGCGATTATCATTAGCTTCTTGCATTTGGCGCTCTCGCCCCTGTCTGCACAGCGGTATCACAACGATCAAGATTTTGCCTTCCTCAACCAAACGGCTTCCTTGCTGCCAACCAATGGATTTAAAAGCGATCTCATCATTGCCATTGCTGATATGAATGGCGATGATTTGGATGATATTGTGCGATTGCGCGATGGCATACGCATAGAGATATTAGTCCAACGCAATGGGCTGCCTTTTGAAATGGTATATACCAAGACCATTGCTGAATTTCGCCAGCTTGGTATCGCTATTGCTGACGTCGATGTCAATGGCTACAACGATATTTTGGTAGGAGGTTTAAATGATGAGTTGAAACTGCTCTATAATATGGGCAATAACAATATTGTGGAGTCTACTTTGGAGAACTCTACCTTCTTTGTGCAAGGACTCAATTTTATCGATATTAATGGGGATGCTGTACTCGATGCCTTTGTCTGTAATGATGAGGGTGCCTCTCGCATCTATGTCAATGATGGTACTGGCAAATTACTCTATTCCGATAAGGTAATCGATATGGACATCTACGACCCCCCATTTAATAATGGTGGAAATTATTCGAGTGTTTGGACAGATGTCGATAATGATGGCGATATGGACTTGTATCTTTCCAAGTGCTATCGCGATGCGCTTCCCGATGACCCACGCCGTAAAAATCAGCTGTTTATCAACAATGGTAACAATCAATTTGTAGAAGCTGCCGAAGAGGCTGGACTCGCCGTAACCCATCAATCCTGGACCAGCGATTTTCAGGATATTGATAATGATGGTGATTTGGATTGTTTGATTGTCAATCACTATGCCCCTTGTCAGTTGTTTGAAAATGATGGACAAGGACATTTTACAGAAATTACAGAAGAGAGCGAATTGATCGTTTATACGGAAGCCATTTGGCAGGGTATGATGCGCGATTTTGATAATGATGGATGGGTAGATGTGATGTTTTCCAGTACCTATGGCTCTCGCTTTTTTAGAAATATGGGAAATAAGAAATTTGTTGAAGTCATCGACCTATTTGATGATCATAACATCTCTTCCTTTGCAGTAGGCGATGCCAATCGAGACGGCCTGCTCGACATCTACTCTTCTACCAATGACCAAACCACACCTGATGCCTTGTGGGTAAATACAACGCTGGAGAATAATTATTTAGGCATTACGCTGGAGGGTACGATTAGCAATCGCGATGCCATTGGCGCCAGGATCGAACTTCATGGAGATTGGGGAATACAGGTCAGAGAAGTACGATCTGGAGAGGGCTATGGTATTATGAATGGTTATACCCGTATTTTTGGTTTAGGGCAGTATGAGGAAGTCGATAGGCTCGTCGTCCACTGGCCCGCCCCATCTAATCGAGTCGATACTTATGAAAACATACGGGCTAATCAATACTTGCATCTTGTAGAAAATAAATGCATTTATCCCGATCGCCATATCAAGGTCAATGGTCCTATGGTATTTTGTGAAGGCGAGGAAAGTGAATTGATCGCTCCGCTTGGTGAATCCTATCTTTGGTCGACGGGAGAACAAAGCTCAAGCATTAAAGTGACGGCGAGTGGCGAATACCAAGTGATGGTAATCAATAAGTGGGGATGTGAAATGCAGAGTGAGGTGATTAGTATTGAGGTGAATCCTGATGAGACGCCCATAATTCTTTATAATGGAGCACCCGTGAGCGACAGTCTAAGTCTATGTGGAGGGCTATTTGCCCAATTGGATGCCGAAGTTGTAGGCGACTATCTTTGGTCCAATGGCAATACTGGGCCGACCATATTTGTATCTCAACCAGGCACCTATACCTTATCTACTCAAGGCTTATGCGAATCCTTTACCTCTGCTGAACTGGTGGTAGAAGTGGTCGATTTACCCCCTGATCCCATCGCCTTCAATGATACTGTTCCTCAACCAGGAGGCTTTGTTACCCTCACTGCCCAAGGAGATCAACTGCGTTGGACCAATTCCAATTATCAAGTGATGGGCTATGGGCAGGAATTTGAAGTAGCTGTTTCAGAAACGACGGAGTTTTTTGTAGAAGAGTTTAATCTACATCACGGAGATACCTGTTTTAGCAATCGCATTCCCGCTGTAGCGGTCGTTAAGGTGATTGTATCTACAGAAGATCTGGAAGGCCAACAGTCTGATTTTAGCCTATTTCCCAATCCCGCAAGCCATAGCTGCGTCATTAAATCGCAAGCTGATTATACTGGAATGATTCAACTGATCATATACAATAGTAAGGGGCAAAGGGTTTACCAACAGGATGTGGTACACAATCAAGGTCCCATTCGCGAGAATATTGACCTGAGTAATCTAGCCAATGGGGTTTATGTGGTACAAATACAAACCGATCAATCTAATCACTATACGCGTTTAATCAGGCACTAATGGCCTGTTAGGATTTCCCTTATGTTCGATCTTACTTATGCCGAATCACTGGCTCGGCAATACTATCGTTTGGAAGCCAAAGCCAAGGCTTTACCAGGTGAAATTGATTTGAATTTCAGACTTCGAGAAAAAGAAGGGCTGGAATACATCCTCAAAATAGCTGGACCAGCGGAAAAAGCAGAAATGCTCGAACTCCAAAATGCAGTTTTGGAACATCTAGCACACCAAAACGTCGAAGGTCTTCAGTTGCCTCGCTTAATCCAAAGCACTGAGGGAAAAGCCATCACAGAATTGGACCAGCATCATTCCAAGCGGCTGATGCGCTTACTTTCTTGGGTACCTGGTCAGCTTTGGGCAGCGGTTAAGCCCCATAGTCCGCAATTGCTTCGTAGCCTGGGTGCTGCCTGTGCCAAGTTATGTGGGGCTATGCAGGGGTTTGAACATCCAGCCGCTCATCGTTGGTACAAATGGGATTTGGCTAAGGCAGATTGGATAGAAGCCTATCTTCATCATTTTGCAGCAGAGGAGCAAAGGATTGTTGGTGACTTTCTCCATCAATTTAAACAAAGGGTCCTTCCCCAAATTAGTCAACTGCGACATAGCGTCAACCACAATGATGCGAATGATTTCAACATCCTCGTAGATACTAAAGCGCAAAAAGTAGTGGGACTCATTGATTTTGGTGATGTACTCTATACCCCCACCATCAACGATCTGGCTATTACCATCGCCTATGCTGCCATGCACAAGGCCGATCCATTGCGAGCAGCTATGTCAGTAGTGGAAGGATTTCACGAAGGGTTTCCTCTATTGGAAGAGGAGCTGGCTTTAATCTATACACTCGTGGCAGCTCGACTTTGTACTACCGTCACTGTGGCAGCTATTAATAAAGCCAAGGAGCCCGAAAATGCCTATCTCCAAATCAGTGAACAAGCGGCCTGGGACTTACTCCACAAGTGGAAAGCCATCTCTCCCCAATATGCCTATTATGCCTTTCGGCAAGCTTGCGGCTGGCCACCTAATCCCCATACTTCTGATATCCTAGACTATCTCGCTCAGCAAAGCTTCGCTCCCATTATGGGTATAGACTTAGCAAAGCACCAAGGGCATTACCTCGACCTCAGTGTAGGCAGTTTGGAATTGGGGAATAATCCCAATTTTGAAGACACCCAGCTATTTGATCGTTTGATCAGCGATCGCTTGCGAGATACTGCGGCTGATTATGGGATTGGTGCCTATGATGAAGTTCGCCCACTTTACACCACTGATGCCTATGCCCAAATTGGCAATGAAGGTCCTGAATGGCGAACCATACACTTAGGTCTTGATGTGTTTATGCCTGCTGGACAGCCCGTCTATAGTCCACTTGAAGGAATGGTATACAGCATCCAAGACAATGCAATGGATCGCGACTATGGCCCCACCATCATTCTGGAACACCAAACAGATAAAGGGCTTCCTTTTTATAGCCTGTATGGTCATTTGGATAAAGGCTGTTTGGACCAGTTAAAGACAGGAGATTGGGTTGCTAAAGGCCAGGAGATCGCCCTATTGGGGGCCGTACACGAAAATGGCGGCTGGCCACCTCATTTACACCTCCAATTGATCACAGATATCCTTGGGCAAAAAGGCAATTTCCCTGGGGTGGCTAATCCCGCACTGGGTTCTCTTTGGCGCAGCCTATGCCCTGATCCCTCCCTATTGCTCGCTCTCGCTCCCCAAAAAGAACTATCGCTAACGACTGCCCAATTATTGCAGCGAAGAAAGGAGCACCTTGGCCCAAATCTGAGTTTATCCTATCG
>JBCBDH010000373.1:0-6592 GCA_038529855.1 Bacteroidota bacterium
TGTAAAATATTACCTTTGTGCCTTCACCAGAATCTGCCCATCTGCAGATTCAAGAACATCGAAAAGATATGTCTGCTGAAGTATTCGAAAAAGTCAATCAAGTATTAAAAGATATTGAAACGGCCAGTCCAGCCAGTGCAGAAGAGTTGGAACAATTTCGCATCAAATACGTGGGGTCTAAAAATATGATCCGTCCCCTTTTTGGCGAAATCCGCAATATTGCCAATGAGCGCAAAAAAGAATTTGGCCAATTGGTCAATCAGCTCAAAACCACGGCAGAAAGTAAATTCAAGCAACTCAAAAATCAACTCGAAGAAGCCGCCCAAGAAAATGAAGCTGCTCAATTCGACTTGACCGCTCCTGGCGAACCTTTTTATCAAGGCTCTCGCCATCCCCTATCCACGACCATGGATCGGATCATCGACATCTTTTCCCGAATTGGCTTTACGGTAGCTGCCGAACGCGAAATCGAAGACGACTGGCACAACTTCAGCGCCATGAATACGCCAGAGGACCATCCAGCCAGAGATATGCAAGATACTTTCTACTTGAAAGATAGTATGAAAATGCTCTTGCGTACACATACCTCCTCTGTTCAGGCCCGTACCATGGAAAATAATCAACCGCCTATTCGCATTATTGCCCCTGGGCGGGTTTATCGCAATGAGACCATTTCGGCTAGAGCGCATTGTCAGTTCCATCAGGTGGAAGGGTTGTATGTGGATGAGGGGGTCTCTTTTGCAGACATGAAGCAAACGCTGTTGTACTTTGCTCAAGAAATGTATGGTGTGGGAACAAAAATTCGTTTGCGTCCTTCCTATTTCCCGTTTACAGAACCTAGTGCGGAAATGGATGTCACCTGTTTTGTTTGTGATGGAAAAGGTTGTAATATCTGTAAATACACTGGCTGGGTGGAGATATTAGGCTGTGGAATGGTTGATCCACAGGTTTTAGAAAATTGTGGGATTGATAGCAAGCGCTATACGGGTTATGCTTTTGGAATGGGTATTGAACGCCAGGCCATGCTCTTGCATAAAGTCAATGATATCCGACTCTTTTTTGAAAACGATGTCCGCTTTCTCAAACAGTTCACTTCTGTACTTTAGACATTAGTAAGTACAGCATTGAGTCGATCTCCCTATTTGCAAAATTCATCGCATCCATGAAACCGAGTATACCTAAAGGCACCCGCGATTTCGGCCCCGAACTCGTGGCCAGAAGGCAATTTATTTTTGATACCCTACGAAAGGTATTTATCCGCCACGGCTACCGCCCTATCGAGACGCCAACCATGGAAAATCTCTCGACACTAACCGGAAAGTATGGAGAAGAAGGAGATAAACTGCTCTTCAAAGTACTCAATAATGGCGACTACCTGGCCAAAGCCGATGCCCAAGCCCTGGAAGATCGCAATTCAGCTAAGTTGACGGCTTCTATCAGTAAGCGCGGACTGCGCTACGACTTGACCGTTCCCTTTGCGCGTTACGTCGTGATGCACCAACACGAAATCAGCCTCCCTTTCAAACGCTACCAAATTCAGCCCGTTTGGCGAGCGGACCGCCCACAAAAGGGACGTTATCAGGAATTTTACCAATGCGATGTCGATATCGTGGGTTCTTATTCCCTAATGAATGAAGCTGAATTTATTCAGATCTATGATGAAGCTTTTAGTGAATTGGGGCTTAATGTCGAGATTAAGCTCAATAACCGAAAGGTGCTCAATGGAATGGCAGAAGCGGTAGGAATTAGCGATCGCTTTATGGAAATGACCACAGCTATTGATAAGCTGGATAAAATTGGTTTGGAGGGAGTGAAGACGGAGATGGAAAAAAAGGGCATTTCACAGATGGCTATCGACCAAATTTGCGATATGCTTCAAATTCAATCGCTTGCTGATTTGAAGACCGCTTTGCAAAATAGCGAAGTGGGGCTAAAAGGCGTGGAAGAACTAGAAACCGTCTATTCCTATCTCAACTTGACATCGACAAATAACGATGTAGTTTTTGATATTACCCTGGCTCGTGGATTGAATTACTACACTGGATGCATATTTGAGGTCAAGGCCAAAGATGTAAAAATTGGTAGTATAGGTGGCGGCGGACGCTATGATGATTTGACTGGAGTATTTGGTCTAAAGGGCTTAGGGGGCGTAGGCGTTTCCTTTGGCGCTGCCCGCATTTTTGATGTCATGACGGAACTGGATCTGTTTCCCAAAAGTGTAGGAAATAGCCTGCAGGTTTTACTGGTTGCTTTTGATCCAGAGACGCATCTTTATGCCTTTAAATGCCTGCAGCAATTGCACCGCGCAGGGATCAATGCAGAATTGTATCCAGAACCTGCCAAGATGAAAAAACAGATGAAGTATGCCAATAGTCGGGCCGTTCCCTTTGTGATCCTCATTGGTTCAAACGAGATGGAAAGTGGGATGTTGAGTATCAAAAATATGGAGGCTGGCACACAAGATCAACAAACACTAGAAGAAATCATTCAAAGACTAAACGCTGCGACCAATAGCTGATCCTTATGCCACTTTATCGTTCCTTATCAGAAGTTCAAGCGGCCATCCAATCGGGCAAGACCAATTGTGTTCAATTGGTTGATTACTATTTGGGGCAGATTGAAGCCCATCGGTCTCTCAATGCCTATGTAGAAGTCTATGAGAGCGAAGCTCGACAACGCGCCAGGGAATTGGATGCCCAATATCAGACTAATGCTTCTACCATAGGGCGATTGCATGGGATGGTAATCTCCATCAAAGATGTACTTTGCTATCAAGGACATCAAGTGACTGCGGCCTCAGCTATCTTACAAGGTTTTGAAGCTAGTTATTCCGCTACGGCCATAGAGCGCTTACTTGCAGAAGGCGCCATCATCATCGGACGAGTCAATTGCGATCAGTTTGCGATGGGTTCAACGAATGAAAATTCTCATTATGGGCCAGTGCGCAATGCCGCTGATCCAACAAAGGTCCCTGGAGGGTCTTCTGGTGGATCTGCTGTATCCGTGCAGGCTGATACTTGTCTGGCTTCGCTGGGCTCGGATACAGGCGGCTCGGTTCGCCAACCCGCTGCTTTTTGCGGTATCGTAGGGATGAAGCCCACCTATGGGCGCATCTCCCGACACGGCCTTTTGGCTTATGCTTCCTCTTTTGATCAAATTGGAACGCTGACGCATAGCGTTGCTGACGCTGCACTGCTGCTGGAAATCATGGCTGGAGCAGATGATTTTGACAGTACGGCAAGTCGTCGAGAAGTCCCCACCTACAGCGATTTAAATTCTTTGGAAGGTCCTGTTCGCATTGCCTACATTAAGGATGCACTTGAACACCCAGATTTGAACCAGGAAGTACAGCAACAATGTCTGCGACTCATTGAGCAATTGAGAGCTGCCGGACATGTGGTAGAAGCGGTCAATTTTGAATATCTCGATTACATCATCCCTGCTTATTATGTCTTGACGACGGCGGAGGCTTCTTCCAATTTATCGCGCTATGATGGCATCCGCTATGGTCGGAGAAGCGAATCGGCCAGTAATTTGGCGGAAACCTATTTACGATCACGTACAGAAGGATTTAGTGAAGAGGTAAAGCGTCGAATTATGCTCGGCACCTTTGTCCTTAGTTCTGGCTATTATGATGCTTATTATACCAAGGCTCAAAAAGTTCGACGGTTGATTCGCGCTCGGACGACGGAAATCCTTCAAGACTACCATTTTATTTTGATGCCAGCCAGCCCAGGCCCCGCTTGGAATTTGGGAGAGCGCTTGGACGATCCAGTGGCTATGTACCTAGCGGATATTTTTACCGTACAGGCCAATATGGCGGGAATTCCCGCCATTTGTCTGCCCTATGCTCAACACCAAAATGGCATGTTCATTGGTATTCAGTTAATGGCGAATGCATTTGAAGAACAAAAGCTTCTTCGCTTCGCTCATCAAATCCAATCAACACTCATCTCTTAATTCACCTTCCCCCCAGCGATGGTTGCGAAAACCAACAATTAGTGGTTAAGCTTCCTTTAAATGCTATTGATAAAAGACGAGATACCCTTTATGAAACCCTTTCTACTACTGTTCCTAAGCAGTTGGTTTATCTTGCCGCTGTGGAGTCGACCTTTGGATAAAGGCCCTAGCAAAAAACGCTATAAAGTCCCTCGATATTCCAGTAAGACAATTCGGGATCGAGTGAATATTCTGCAAAAGGAAATCGACTTGGTCTATAATTCCAGCGTTCGAAGATATATCCACAGTTATGTATTGAGGGGGCGAAAAGGATCAGAGTTGATTTTGGGTCGATCAGCTATTTATTTTCCCATATTTGATGAATACATTGAGAAATACCAGATGCCACCTGCTTTGCGCTGTTTGGCCATTGTTGAATCGGCATTGGAGCCCAAGGCTAAATCGCCCGTTGGGGCGGCTGGTTTGTGGCAATTTATGCCAAAGACAGCTCGATTGTATGGCTTAAAAATCAATAATTATGTCGATGAGCGCTACGATACGCATAAGGCAACAGATGCGGCGATCCGATATTTGGCCGATTTGTACCAGATGTACCAGAATTGGACTCTAGCCATCGCCGCCTACAATTGTGGTCCAGGGCGTTTGGATAAGGCGATCCGCAAGGCCCGCAGTCGCCGTTTTCACAAAATCAAACGCCATTTACCTAAGGAGACCCAGCAGTATGTCCTCAAATTTGCGGCAGTCAATTACCTGATGAATTACTATTTTTTCCATGATCTAAGACCAGAGTATCCCGATTATACCTTACAAATGACCCATACAACTCGAGTTTACAAGCGCACTTCCCTAAAATCAGTTGCTCAAGAAACGGGTATTCCTTTTGAGGTCATTCTTCAGCTCAATCCTACTTATAAAAAGAAGATCATCCCACCAAGTGCTCAGGGGTATTTGCTGGTTTTACCCAGGTTGGGGCTTAGCCAGGTGCCCGATATTGGGATACCATTTGAAGATCGATTGTAGCGAATGCTTCGCTGTGAGCCCGCTGCACCGCTAGATAATTAGTGGACTAGTTTTGCACCAAGGCTACTATCTACTTATTAGCTATATGATATGTAGCGATCGGGCTACAGGAGGTGTTATTACCCAAAGTGGGTAGCTACTCCTAGTAGCTATATTGGTCGTAATCTGTCATAGGCTTCTATTAAAGATCCTAAGAGATGACTCTAGCGTTTCTGTCCCTTAATCTTTGGTTAATCTCGTCTAGATCAAATTTTTCTGGTTCTAAAGGTCCTCCCAACCATTCAAGCATGTCCTTGTATTGTTTGTGCTTTTTATTTTTCATTATATCTTCTAATTCCATATATCCCCATATCCCTCCACAATCCTCAGGAGGACATGCTCTTTTCCCTTTGATGCATCTAGGGTAGGCTGTCGATTTTTGCTTCTCTATTATTTTTTCAAGTTTGATTTGGTGAAGCCAGGAGTCTCCAAAATCGTACTCGTACCTTAGCTTTTGACCTTCAGCTACTAATAAATCGCTTATTTTCAGTCCTGTATAGTCATTCCCAAAATCATCCCATTCACTTTGGGGATTATAAAATTCGTTGTCTACTATGAAGTGATGCAGATGACAATTCCTCCATCCCATTGCTGACTGGATTATCTGATGAAAGTCTTCCAAGGTAGTTTCTGAAGCGATTTCAATTCTTCTCCAAATTGGTGGTTTAGCGTCCTCGAGGGTAATTTTGATTTGGTATATCATCTTGTTTATCCCACTTTTCTTGTTACTATACAGCATTAAAATAGAGATAAAAGAAGCCCAAACCAAATCCTTACATTATGGAAAGTGGTTTGGAGTCCCAAACCACTTCATTTTCGGTGTAGTTGAAAATTCACATTTTATACTTGTCTGTGCCTAATTTCTACCTGCCATCACACCACCATCCGTGTCCCAAATCGCTCCTGTCACCCATCCCGCTTCATCAGATAATAAGAAAATGATACTATTGGCAATATCTTGAGCAGTTCCAATTCTACCTATGGGGTGAAAACCATGAAATCCTTCAAGGGCCTTATCTGCCGCTTCTTTTCCACCAAATACACTTTGGTAAACGGGGGTGCTGACCACGGCTGGGGATACGGCATTTACTCGGATATTGAAATCAGCGAGTTCCATAGCCAAATGCTGGGTCAAGGAATGTAAGCCTGCTTTTTGCATCGAATAAGCAGAAGAAGGGGTTGCTTTGACGGCTTGTTTTGCCCACATGGAACCTACATTGACGATGCTTCCTCCATTGGTTGCTTTCATTTTTTTGGCAATCGCCTGTGTTAAGAAGAAAAAGCCACGGTTCAAGTCTAAATAGGCATTATAGTCTGCTAGGGTATGCTCTAAGAATGGTTTAGGACCAAAAATTCCTGAGGCATTTACCAAATAGTCAATGTTAGTCAATTGACCTAAGGCATTGATCAAGGGCTCTAATTCATTTTGATTGGTGATGTCTACTTTGTGTTTGACCAAATTGGGGGCATCTGCTATTTTCTCCGTGTTTCTGCCAATGATGTGAACAGTTGCCCCTTGTTCAAGAAGTTGTTCGGCACTTGCTCTGCCAATTCCACTGGTTCCGCCAACGAT
>JBCBDH010000374.1:0-6589 GCA_038529855.1 Bacteroidota bacterium
AGTCCTTCCGCACACAAGACCCCAACTTTAGTATCATTTTCCTCCCCAAAGAGCAGCAGTGGATAGTCTGTATCAACTTTACCTATCCGCTGATAAAGCAAAATCTGGGCATTGGCACTTTCTTTAAACTCCCCAAAAGGCGCCAGCAGTGGTGCAAAACGCGGCAATTCTGTCAATAGGCGTTCCTCTACATTAAACAGGCTAAAATTATTAGCCACCTTGGCTTGTACATCATTCGTATTGCGCCCATCCGCTTTGAGATCAATCAAAGGCTGGGCCTTGGTAAACTGAGCAAAATCCGTTTGTAATCCCGTGATGAAAAGATGAGGGATTTTTTTGGTCTTTAATACATTCAGTACAGAGCTGGCGGATTGCAGCTTTCCGGGCAGTTGATGTAAAACGACAAAATCATAGGCCGCAATGTTCAAGGCTGGATTGCTGATGTACTCGATATCAACTTCATAATTTTTATTACTTGAAATCGACTGTCGAATGGCCGTTAGATCTGGATGGGGAGAATGGGCCAGGAGCAAAATCTTCTGCCGCGCATCCAAAACATCCACAAATATCTCTTTGCCATTATTGGCGGTGGTCACCTCATTGTCTACCTGATTGAGGCTGATGATATAGCGCTGTACACCTGCTTTATTGGCATCCAGAATGATCTCTTGGGTATTAAAAAAATCGCGCTTATCAATTTTTAGTGGGATCTGCTGCAAGCGGCTGCGCTGCCCTCCTTCCGAGCGATAGACATTGAGCAAGGTATTATTCCCCTCGCAATTTTGAGCGGCGATGTCTACCTGGATGCTGAATTTATCATCCAGATAAGCAATCTTATTGTGAAAAACGCGCTTGATGAGCAAATCCCGTTTTGGCGTCGTATCGCCAAGTGCAACGGTGTAAATTGGCGCAGATAATTTGGTACTGGCATACACGGGATTACTCCCTTCATTATAAATACCATCCGTTGCCAGTATAATGGCCCCCAGGTTTTGATTGCTGTATAAATCGTATAAGGATTGCAACATCTCTGATAGATTGCTCACCTTATCTTTAAATTCAAAGCCAATTTCTTCCCGCACTTCACTCCCAAAGGCGTAGCGTTTCAAATCGTACTCCTCCCCCAGGCTCTGCCCCAGAGCTTCAATGGATTGCTGGTACTGCTGCACTTCTTCCGCTTCCATATTGGCAACAACGGATTCTGATTCATCCTGCGCCAAAACAACCACTGGCTTTTTCACTTCTGTCACCACTGATTTCAGCAATGGCGATAGGAGCAACATACTCAAAAAGCTTACGGTCAGAAATCGCGCAATCCCCATCCCATATTTCAAAGCATTGGATTGCTCTTTGAAGGTGGTGTCGCGATAGTACAAGAAGCCCGCATAGGCCAATCCCAATAATAGGCAAAGGATAAGGTACCAAGTGGGGTATTGAAAGCTCAGATTTTCCAAATTAGGTATTGTTTTATTTACGCTAATGGTGTGGATCGCTTCGCTGCGAGAGACGAGATCGTGGCACTAGGCCACTGCGAGATCGCTTCGCTGCGAGAGATGAGAGAGATAAAAAGCGTTGCTTTTTATTCAAGGAAGCTTAACGTTTCTCGCAGCGACAGTGGTCTCGCTTCTCGCAGCGACAGTGGTCTCGCTTCTCGCAGCGACAGTGGTCTCGTTTCTCGCAGCGACAGTGGTCTCGCTTCTCGCAGCGACAGTGGTCTCACTTCTCGCAGCAACAGCGGTCTCACTTCTCACAGCGACAGTGGTCTCACTTCTCGCAGCAACAGCGGTCTCACTTCTCACAGCAACAGCGGTCTCACTTCTCGCAACGCCAGCGGTCTCACTTCTCGCAGCAACAGCGGCCTCCTCTCCAAGAGATACGACGTAAAAGCACATCATGTTGTTGCACAAACATCATAAATTTCCACCATATATGCTCGCTAAAACTCGCAAATTAAAAAAACTCCCTCTTCTTTGCTGCGCCTATCGTCTGGGCCAAGTCTTAAAAGCTTGTTAAAGTTTTCCTAAGAAATTTGGTTTTTGCATCATTTTTGTCCTAAAAGCAGCAACTTAGAAGACTAAGCTATTAAAAACCAGTAGGGCTTACCAATAGCAGAAAATCCTTTTGCTTTTTTCTGCGTTAAAGAAAAGTAAGTATTGCCAAAAACGATATCGTATTCATTATGACGAATAAAATCATTCTCCTCTTTGCCTTTTTTACCCTAAGTATCCTCCAATTAAATGCCGCTTATGTGCTGCTTCCCATGGATGAGAAACAAAAGGATCACCTCAAAGCCTATGGGATTACCTATTGGGTATTGGATAATGGCGTGGAAGCCTTTTGGTTGCTCAATTATAGAGGGGGTAGTTTTGCCTTTCAACACAATCAAATTTTTGAGAAGGAATGCTTGACTCGTGGGGTGAGTTATGAGATTATTCCAGATGTGCAGTTTGCCAAGATTCGCATGGACATTTCGAACCCAGAGGCCAATCAGGATGTGATCAAATTGGAGGTGGCGCCCAAGGTGGCCGTTTATACGCCCGAGTTCAATGCTAAAGGAGAAAAGGTACAGCCTTGGGATGATGCCGTGACATTGGTACTGACTTATGCGGAGATTCCTTATGAGACGGTATATGATACGGAAGTCATTGGTGATGAGTTGGCGCAGTACGATTGGCTACACTTACACCATGAGGATTTTACTGGGCAATATGGTCGCTTTTATCGCACTTATAATAATTATCCCTGGTACAAAGAAAATGTTCGGCGAATGGAGGGATTGGCCAAGGAATTGGGTTTTAGCAAAGTCTCGCAGCTCAAGCTCAATGTGGTTAAGAAAATCCGCGAATATGTAGGAGGTGGTGGTTTTATGTTTGCGATGTGTTCGGCAACGGATACTTATGATATTGCCTTATCAGCAGAAGGTTTAGACATTTGTGATCACATGTACGATGGCGATCCACCTGATCCCACTGCGGAGTCTAAGCTCAATTTCGATAATACTTTTGCTTTTAAGAACTTTGAGTTGATGGATAATCCATTGGTCTATGAGTTTTCGACCATTGACCACAGCATGGGCCGCAATGTTAATCCCAAACAGGATTACTTTACCTTATTTGATTTTTCTGCCAAATGGGACCCCGTACCAACAATGCTGACTCAAAACCATACGCGCACTGTAAAGGGCTTTATGGGACAGACCACCGCTTTTCTGAAAAAGAACATCAAATCAGATGTATTGATCTTGGGAGAAAATAAACCCGCTCGCGAAGCTCGCTACATCCACGGCATCTTTGGCAAGGGCTTTTGGACCTTCTACGGCGGCCACGATCCAGAAGACTACCGCCACTTCGTCAATGACCCAGAAACAGACCTTAGCCTGCACCCTAATTCACCAGGCTATCGCCTCATTCTAAATAATGTATTATTTCCAGCGGCAAAGAAAAAGAAGAGAAAGACCTAGTCCAATCTATCGCATCAACATGACTTGACCACTTTGCTGTTCTCGGATGAAGTCGCCTTCATAACCGTACACAAAGTCAATAATATAGGTGTATACACCAGGTGGAGCCTCTTGCCCTTTGTATAATCCATCCCAGGTCTGATCAATCGCAGCGGTACTAAATACCCTTTGTCCCCAGCGATTGTATAGATGGAGTTGATATTCTCGAAGATCACAGAAGTTAACGGCTCGGAATTCGTCGTTTAGCCCATCGCGATTGGGAGTAAAGGCATTGGGTATTTCCAAACAGGGATCGCGGTATTTTTTGCAATAATCGACATAGAAAGTATCAGAAACCACACAACCCAATAAATCCAGCTGTACCCAATAAGTACCTGAATCACGGATCACGTGAAAACGCTCCGTAGAGCCATCCTGCCAAAGATAAGTCGCCTCTGGTAGCCAGACATCTTTCAAAATCGCCTCATTATCACAGATCAAGCTATCTGGTCCTAATTCCAAAATAGGATCACTAAAAACCACGCGAATACTATCTCGAATAAAACAGCCATACTGTTCCACTTCAACGATGTATTCCCCCGTGCGATAAACTTCATAAGTGGCCTGATCTTGACCGTCTTGCCAAAAATAGCCGTCCGCATTGGGAAGCGTCGCATCCAGTACTACTGGACCTCGCGAACTACACAGGATACTGTCTTTACCCAAATCTACCTCATCAGCACGGGTGTAGGCAATCTGTATGGAATCGCGAAAACGGCAATTATCGCGCGCGATCTCCGCCCAATAAATACCAGGCGCCTGAACGGTGAAGGTAGAATCTGTCGTATTATTATCCCATAGATAGCTTTCTGCTTTTGGATTGGAAGCATCCAGGGTCAGCTGCGTTCCAATGCAAAGTGTGGTATCTGCTCCTAGAAAAAGATCGAGGGTATCAGGAAAAAGTTTGACCAACCAATAGTCCCAATCACCAAAATTCTCTGCCACATCTATATCACTGGATAAAGCATAACCGCCAAGGACAAAACCACCATCTGCTGTTTCATCCAGACTGAAACAGCGATCAGAACGACTGCCACCAAAACTTCCCTCCCATTCCAAATCGCCATTCGCATCAAGTCGAATCATCCAATAATCGTATAAACCTTTGTTGTTGGTGATATCGCCGTCTTTAGAATTGACATAGCCCCCAACGACAAAGCCCCCATCTTCCATCTCCAAAATATCTCTAGCGTATTCTTCAGCACTTCCTCCATAATTGCGCTCCCAAAGCAATTGGCCATTGGCATCGGTTTTGACAATCCAATAATCTGAGCCCCCTCTATTGCCTCCAACATCTCCATCTGATGAAAAAGCGGCTCCAGCCAGGGCATAGCCTCCATCCTGTGTGGTACAAATCCCATAAGCTCGTTCCTCGCTAGACCCTCCAAAGCTTTCTTCCCATTCCAAAGATCCTGTAGGTCCAACCTTGAGCATCCAATAATCGTAAAAGCCATTATTGCTACTCACATTGCCACTACTGGAAAAAGAAGAACCCGCCACGGCATAACCCCCATCAGCTGCCAGGGTCAAATCAAAAACCCAATCGTCCTGACCACCGCCATAATTGCGCGACCATTCCAGGGTACCATTATCATCAATTTTGAAAATCCAGACATCAAATTCGCCAAGATTATTATTCAGATCGCCATCGAAAGAGGCTGAATAGCCCGCTACGATGTAGCCCCCGTCAGGTGTGGGCTCAATCGCTTCTGCCTTGTCTGCTGCACTCCCTCCATAATTTCGTTCCCAAACCAGCGTCCCATTCTCGCTCAAACGAATCACCCAGGCATCTTCAAAACCCTGATTGACACCAGTCAGCGGACCATCATCAGAGGTAGAAGAACCTGCGATGATATAGCCGCCATCCTCCAATTCGCGAATGGTATTGGCCTCATCGCTACCGCTCCCTCCCAATACCTTATCCCACTCTATCTCTCCCAAAGGATCGGTCTTGATCACCCAAATATCCCATTCTCCCGCATTTTGGTTGACTTGATTATTGCCAGAGCGACTATAGCCGACCATGACGTAGCCCCCATCTCGAGTTTGTTGGACAGAGCGAATCCACTCCTTATCAGAACCTCCATAGTTTTGCTCCCATTCGATCTGTAAACAGTCGAATACCGTAGTTTGGCCCAAGGAGACATAGCTGATGAGCAAGGAGAACATACAAATGAGGTAAAATCGGGCCATGATGAGAGAGCTGTGTTTGCGCAAACTCAAAAATATCGCTTTTTGGGCAATAAAGTAAGCTTTGATCCAAGATTGACCAGAACTGGACAATTTGGTCTTTCTATATCGCTAGGTGATTGATTACCAGCGAAGCAGGGCGGAGCCCCAGGTAAAACCACTGCCAAATGCTGCCAAACAAATCAGATCGCCGCGTTTGACCTTGCCAGCTTCATAAGCTTCGCAGAGGGCAATGGGAATGGAGGCTGCCGTGGTGTTACCAAAGCGCTGGATGTTATTCCATACCTGATCATCGCGGAGTCCTAGCTGTCTTTGTACAAATTGGCTGATACGGAGATTGGCTTGATGAGGGACCAGCATATCGATATCTGTGGCTTGATAGCCATTGGTTTTGAGGGCCTCCTGAATGACTTCAGGGAATTTGGTGACCGCCATTTTGAAAACAGCTTGTCCTTCCATATAGGGATAGAGGTCTTCATCTTGGTACATTTTATCCGTGATAAAAGCCCCTCCAAATTCTTGATCTGGATAGCCAAAATCCTTTTCCCCATCATAGGCACCCGCGTGAGAGCCAGGATTGATGTAGCACAGTTTTTCAGCATAATCGCCATCTGCATGTAGGTGAGTAGAAAGAATCCCCTGGTCTTCTTCATCACTTGGTTGGACGACCACAGCTCCTGCTCCATCGCCAAAGATGACCGTTACATTGCGGCCTCTAGTCGTAAAATCCAGTCCACAGGAATGAAACTCAGAGCCCACTAGCAAGACATTTTTATACATCCCTGTACGGACGAATTGATCGGCAATAGATAGCCCATAAACAAAGCCGCTGCACTGATTGCGAATATCCAGGGCACCAATACCATTGAGGCCCATCATGCGTTGTAGGAGCACCCCGCT
>JBCBDH010000375.1:0-6573 GCA_038529855.1 Bacteroidota bacterium
ATTGGGAAATCCTCAAAAAGTACAATCGAAAGCAATTCATTGCGCGTTGCGTAAGGGGCATGTTTTTCCAGAAAGTGGGGGGTAACCAAGAAGCCTTCAAGGAATATAGAGACATGCTAATGCAGGCCCGTCCCGATTTCAAATACAACCTACTTTCAGGGCTATTGGTTAATATAAAAGCCACCTGGCTCAATACGGCTTATCAGCTGATTGGCAAGTACAAATGGTTGGGCAGTGGCTCTAAATTATTCCTGAAAAAGTACAGTCGTATCCAATAAATCAGGGCTTTGGACTGCTCGCAGAGGAGGCTAATTGAAACATATTATCTTTTTATTCGATATAAATGGTATGACTTTTGCAAGTTGTACATGAAGACTGTCCCCATAATGGACAGTTTCCTATCCCAAAACCCTTTAATCCTCGGGCAAAATGCCATGTGCTAGCCCGATCCATTTTTTTCCCATTAACCGATTTTAAAGCTAAGCGGCTATTCGCCCTTTGATCATTTTATTGGATCAAGGGCTGGCCCATTTTGCTGTATCTGAGATGCTATTTGAGCAAGCAGGTAAGCTATAGCTTGCTTGTTACTCTATAAAGATGCTGTTCTGGGACCTTTTTGAAACCAGTTCTTGGAATGCCTTCCTCTACTAGTAGGGGGAGGTTTTTTTGTTGTTGGGAAGAATAGCTTACACCAGGCAAAAAAGGAGTGGAAAAAGAACCCTGAAACCTACTTTACCGAAAGGGCTGCCCCGAAACCCAGCCCACAATGGAGCGACGACGACCACTGGTAATGGGCGTTACGCGATGCATGATAAAAGAGGGGAAAATAATCACTGTTCCCTTTGCCCTGGGCGCTTTTACGACTTTATTATTGATTTGAAATTCGAGATTGCCTCCTTCGTACTGATTGGGATCAGATAATTGAACGGATATGCTTAATTTTCTTCGCGACGAATACCCCACCCCAAAATCGAGATGCCAGTCAAAGAAATCGCCAACCCCATATTCAGCTAATTGAAGCGGTTCGTGAAAACCTACCATATCAAAATGATAATGTTGCTGATTAGCGCCCTTAGCCAATTGGGTCAGTCGGTCGTAGATCCAATGGTGATTCCTTTCATAGTTGATACCAATCACTGAAGATTTACGAATACTATCATCTCTTAAGGTCCCCCCTTCCAGTACTGCCGCTTCACTCTGGCTAGCCTCCCAGTAAGCGTCAATCCTTTGAAGCTCATGGGGAAGAAAAGGACCATCGAAAAATATAAATTCGACAAAGTGATCCAATGTAGGCAGTGGGAAAGTATAATTATCAGACATCTTAATCAATTGGGGTACACGAATGCCTGTAAAGATAGTTTTTTCAGCCTATTTTGCCTCCAACTCAATCACCAGATCATCTTGTTCCACTAAAGTTTTTTCTGAAAGATGGACTTTCTTGACTGTTCCAGCCATAGGCGAAGTGATGGTGCTTTCCATCTTCATCGCTTCGATGGTAAACAATGGGGTATTGACTTCCACCTTGGCCCCCTTCTTGACCAAAATCTTGGACAGGCTCCCTTGCAGCGGAGAGCCAACTTCATTTAGCGCCGCTGCCTTTCTGTGAATAGCCAACTCCGTTTGAATGGAATGATCGCGTACTCCAATTGAACGGGTTTGGCCATTGAGCTTAAAGTAAACCGTTCGCATCCCCTTTTCATTTGGCTCACTTACATTGAGAAACTGTACGAGAATACGTTTGCCTTGATCAATTTCAACAAGAATCTCTTCATTGGCTTCCAGGCCATAGAAAAAGGCTGGACTAGGGATATTACGCACTTCCCCAAATTGCTCAAAATGATGGTAAAAATCGCTAAAGACTTTTGGATAGAGCTTGTAGGAAATAAAATCTTTATCGTTTACATATGGACCAAATTGCTTTTGAAAAACACTAAATTCTGCCTTGAAATCTACTGCTTTCAGGCGGGCATTTGGTCGACGGCGATAGGGCCGCTCGCCCTTTAATACCATTTTTTGAAAGGCTTTTGGAAAACCGCCTTCCATCTGTCCCAAATCGCCCCGCATAAGGGCCTTCATACTATCTGGAAAAGCCAGCGTTTGGCCATTTTCCAAAATATCTTCCTTACTCAGTTCATTCGCCGTCATAAACATCGCCATATCCCCAACCACCTTGGAAGAAGGCGTCACCTTGACAATACCCCCCAATAAATCATTAACAATCTTGTAATTGGCCTTGATGGTTTCAAACTGATCTTCCAAACCCAATCCCCTAGCTTGTGGTCGTAGATTGGAATATTGCCCACCAGGAATCTCATGCTGGTATACCTCCGCAGTACCTGACTTTAGCTCTGTCTCAAAAGGATAATAATAACTGCGAACGGTTTCCCAATAATTCGAATAGGCATTAAGGGATCTGAGATCAATCTTCTTCTCCCGTCTATGTCCCTGCATCATCGCCACCACTGAGTTGAAATTAGGCTGAGAGGTCAATCCAGACATCGAACTAATTGCAACATCCACTACATCCACCCCTGCTTCAATCGCTTTGAGGTAGGTAGCAGACTGGATGGAAGAGGTATCGTGCGTGTGCAAATGCAAGGGAATATCTACCGCCTTGCGAAGGGCTTTGACCAATTCCTGGGCAGCGGCAGGCTTGAGCAGACCAGCCATATCTTTGATACCAATCAGGTGCGCCCCAGCATCTTCTAGGCGACGGGCCAAATCAATATAGTATTGCAAATTGAATTTTTGCTCTTCTGGATTGGTAATGTCTCCCGTATAGCAAATACAGGCTTCGGCCAATGCCCCCGTGCGCTTGCGTACGGTACGGATGCTAGTCTTCATCGCATCTATCCAATTCAGCGAATCAAAAATCCGGAAAACATCAATTCCCGTCTCCCAAGCCTTTACGATAAATCGCTCAATCAAATTATCGGGATAAGCCGTATAGCCTACCGCATTCGAACCGCGCAAAAGCATTTGTAATAATAGGTTGGGCATCGCCTCTCGCAAAAGCTCCAAGCGCTTCCAGGGACATTCCTTCAAAAAGCGCAAGGCCACATCAAAAGTGGCTCCTCCCCACACTTCCATAGAAAAGACATCATCCGCATGATTCCGAGCAAAACTCTCTGCTACCCCTAACATATCATAGGTGCGAAAACGCGTCGCCAATAGCGATTGGTGAGCATCGCGAAAGGTGGTATCCGTGTATTGAATAGGTCTTTGCTTTTTGAGCCATTTGGCAAAGCCATCAGGGCCCATTTTGGTCAGTCGATCTTTATTGCCCTCTGGCATGGGGCTATTGGTATCATAGACGGGGACCGTTGCGGGGAGAAAGACTTTAGTTTTATCCACTGACTTCACATCTGGATTACCATTGACAATCACATTGGCCAAATAGCGCAATACTTTGGTTCCTCGATCTCGAAAACGCGGGGGTATCAGAATGTCTTTATTTTCATCAATAAAGCGAACCGTTGCTTCTCCTTTTTTGAAGGTATCGTTTTGCAGTAAATTGACCAGAAAGCCAATATTGGTTTTCACCCCGCGAATTCTAAACTCCCGCAGAGCGCGATGCAAGCGATCTGCCGCTCCTGGCAAGGTTCGCCCCCAAGCGGTCACCTTGACCAACATACTGTCGAAAAAAGGCGAGATCGTCGCATCTGGATAGGCACTTCCCGCATCCAGACGAATACCAAAGCCACCAGCACTTCGATAGGCGATGATGGTCCCATAATCGGGTTTAAAGGCCGCTTCAGGATCTTCTGTTGTCACCCTACATTGAATAGCAAAACCCGCACATTTGACATCTTCTTGCTTGTGAATGTGAATAGTAGGATGGGAAAGCGGATAACCCATTGCAATCAATATTTGCGAACGGACGATATCAATTCCCGTTACTTCCTCCGTGATGGTATGTTCTACTTGTATGCGTGGATTGACCTCTATGAAAAATATCTCTTCCGACTTATCCACCAAAAACTCTACCGTCCCCGCATGGGTATAAGATACCTCTTTGGTAATCCGCAAGGCATAGGCATAGAGCTTTTGCCGCGTGTCTTCAGATAGCGTAACGGAAGGGGCTACCTCTACCACTTTTTGAAAACGCCTTTGTACCGAACAATCCCGCTCGAAGAGATGAACGATGTTGCCGTATTTATCTCCAAGAATCTGTACCTCAATGTGTTTTGGATTTTCAATGTACTTCTCAATAAAAATGGTACCATCGCCAAAGGCTGTTTGGGCTTCTCCACGGGCTTCGTGAAACTCGCGAAGTAAGTCTGCTTCTTTTCGCACCACACGCATTCCTCTCCCGCCTCCACCAGCTGCCGCCTTTAAGATGACGGGGTAACCAATGCGTTGTGCCTCTTTCAAAACGATCTTATCATTCGTTAGCTTTTTCTTACTATCCTCAATCAGCGGCACCTCTACAGCGCGAGCAATCGCCTTAGCCGCCACTTTATCCCCCAAGCGCTCCATGACTTCTGGTTCGGGCCCAATGAAGGTAATGCCCTCTTCGCGACAGCGGCGGGCAAAGTTGACATTCTCCGACAAAAAGCCATAACCAGGATGGATGGCCTCCACCCCATTTTTTTTGGCTACCCTAAGGATTTCTTCAATGTCCAGATAGGGCTTTAAAGGTTCATCATTAGAACCGATTTGATAGGCTTCATCCGCTTTATAGCGATGCAGCGAGTAGCGATCCTCATAGGTAAACATAGCTACGGTACGCAGTCTTAATTCAGAAGCCGCTCGCAGGATACGAATAGCAATTTCTCCCCGATTGGCGACGAGAATTTTCTTAAATCGGTTTCTCTGTTCCTTCATTGATACTTTGATTTGCTCGTTAGATTTGGTAAGTAGGCTTACGCGGCCATATTGTCTTTATCGTTCTTTGGAATTATGGGTATTTTACAAATAATGTAAAAATACGTTTGTATTTTGACGCTCTAATTTAACCAAAAAATTAAGACAGATGAAAGCCCTTATATTAAAAGCTAAAGATCAATACCCCGTCTATGAAGAATGCCCTGATTTAAGCCCTCAAGAAGGCATGGCCATCGTGAGGGTAAAAGCTGCTGCACTGAATCATCGCGATGTATGGATCACCAAAGGCTTGTATCCAGGTATTGTATTCCCATCTATACTCGGTTCGGATGGTGCAGGTATTATCGACGATCGGGAGGTGGTCATCAATCCAAGTTTGAATTGGGGGGATAATCCTCGTTATCAAGCCAGAGATTATCGCATATTGGGCTTGCCAGATAAGGGAACATTTGCGGACTATGTACAAGTGGGCGAAGACAAGCTCGTCGATAAACCCGCGCATCTTACTTTTGAGCAGGCTGCGGCCTTGCCTTTGGCTGGTTTGACGGCTTATCGGGCTTTGATGAGTCGAGCGCAGGTAAAGGCTGGGGAGAAGGTCTTGATTTCTGGTGTAGGAGGAGGAGTGGCTTTGTTTGCCTGCCAGTTTGCTATAGCGGCAGGAGCAGAGGTCTATGTGAGTTCGAGTTCGCAAGAAAAGATTGATCGGGCAATTGAGATGGGGGCAAAAGGGGGCATTAAGTATACGGAGTCAGATTGGCAGAAGACTTTGGCTAAACGCAGTGGGGGAATTGATGTGATCATTGATAGTGCAGCAGGCCCTGGTTTTGGAGGCTTTTTGAAGTGTTGCAATTTTGGGGCGCGTATAGCACTGTATGGCGGCACACGGGGTTTGATTGGAGAGCTTAACTCGCGGGTTTTATTCTGGAAACAGATCTCTATTCTGGGAACAACGATGGGGTCTGATGCAGAATTTGTCGATATGGTCGCCTTTGTCAATGCACATAAAATTGTGCCTGTGGTAGATTCAGTCTATCCAATAGCGGAAGGGGCTGCCGCCTTTGAGCGAATGGATAAGGGTTTACAATTTGGCAAGATTGTATTGAGTTTGTAGATCCAGTTGATCTATCCTCCTAAAAAAAATAAAGGGACCATTTCGTGCATAGCGGGTGGTCCCTTTTACTTAAATCCAGTTAAATCAATCCATTTTTTGTCTCATCCGCTACAAGGGAATAGAAGTAGAAGGCCAGCTAGACGGTCAGCGTATTTTATTTATAGTGGTTCATTTTTCTTTGTTTTTTGGCTCAGGTGGATGGAGAAAACGCTGCGCTGCGAGAAGCGGGATCATGGCCGTGGGCTACTGCGAGATCGCTGCGCTGCGAGAAAGGAGACGGTGAGCCAATGGTTTGCTGTTCAGCTTTACTGAACAGTTTTCTAGATGCTGCGAAGGGAGATGATAGACCGCTCATACGGTGCAAATGCTAGACTACAAGAAGAGCACCTACTTCACTACCAAAAGCTTTAGTAACTTGCCACCCAATCTAAAAAACCTCGCAGCGAAGTGCTCTCGCGGTGGCTAAAAGCCACGATCTCCCCTCTCGCTTCTTCTAGAAATAAACGCGGTACATCAAATTTGGAAAAAAGCCAAACTGGGTGAGATAGCCAATATTTCCTGGCTCGCTTTCGTCGTAGTATTCCGTGATTCTTCCCTTATTATTGGTGACATTGTCGAGGTTGAGAAAGAGTTCG
>JBCBDH010000376.1:0-6571 GCA_038529855.1 Bacteroidota bacterium
GACACTATACCCGGCTGAAAATTCCTTTATCAGCATATATGATTAGATCTAAAAATGATAAAACCCGCAGAGCATTTCTCAAGAAATTTGCCACGGGTACCGCCGTATTGACAGGGGCACCTTCGATACTCAACGCCACTAGTTCCAATAGCGAACTGGCTCGACCAACTTCCTTTTACAGTGCTAATGACCATGTTCAAATTGCCTTAATTGGCGCAGGTTGGATGGGTGTAGAAGATACCGAATCTGCACTCAAAGTACCTGGGACAAAACTGGTGGGCGTTTGCGATTTGTACGACGGTCGTCTACAAGCCGCCAAGGCCAAATGGGGAAAAGATCTGTTTACCACCAAAGACTATCGCCAAATACTCGATCGCCCAGACGTAGATGCCGTGATCATTGGTACTCCAGATCATTGGCACAAACAGATTTCCATTGATGCTATGAGCAAGGGCAAAAGTGTGTATTGCGAAAAGCCAATGGTGCATAATGTAAATGAAGGCCCTGCCGTGATTGAAGCGCAGAATAAAAATAAAGTGACTTTCCAGGTTGGTAGTCAGGGGCTTAGTTCCTTGGGTAATGAAAAAGCCAAAGAACTCTATGAGCAAGGAGCCATAGGTCAATTGCTTTACGCAGAAGGTTTCTGGGCGCGTAATTCTCCGCAAGGGGCCTGGCAGTATATGGTGCCAAAAGATGCCTCTGAAAAGACGGTAGACTGGAAACGCTATACCAGTAATACCACTCAACGCAAATTTGACCCCTTCCGTTTTTTCCGCTGGCGAAACTATCGCGACTATGGAACTGGCGTTTCTGGTGATTTATTCGTTCATCTCTTTTCCAGCCTTCACTATGTCATTTCCTCCAAAGGTCCTGAAAAGATTGTAGCAACTGGAGGACTGCGCTATTGGAAGGATGGCCGAGAAGTTCCCGATGTCTTACTTGGCATGTTTGACTATCCAAAGACGGAGGACCACCCAGCCTTTAACCTCTCGCTCCGCGTCAATTTTGTCGACGGCACCTCTGGTAGCACCTATCTTCGACTTGTAGGAAGCGAAGGAGCAATGGACATCAAATGGCGCGAAGTCGTACTTCGCAAAAATCAATCATTTGATCCCATGGGAGATGCCTACCACAGCATAGAAAAAAAGGATCAACGCAAAAAGATGATGCCTCCTGCCGAGTATGTTTACAAAGCGGAAGAGGGATATAAAGGTGCCCATTACGATCACTTTAATCACTTCTTCAAAGGCGTTCGCGATAAAAGCACAGTGGTTGAAGATGCCTTATTTGGCTATCGGGCGGCAGCCCCCGCACTGCTCTGTAATGATAGTTATTTCAATAATAAGATCATCTACTGGGACCCCGAACAAATGACTTTGCTCAAACCTAAATAACAAAACGATGAACCGTGTATTGCTCAAAAAATTATGGTCTTTCCCACTAAAGAAGCACTGTCAGACATGGCCATTACTGATCGTATTGACCCTCTTCTGCTTCTATGCTTGTGAAACGGCAGCCCCACCAGCTGAGGAAGAAAGTACTCCAACCGAGTCAACAACAGAAGCGCCTCCTGCTATCAACCAACTGACAGAAGCGGAAAAAGCGGCAGGATGGACTTTGCTTTTTGATGGTCAATCTACCGATCAATGGCGTTCTTATAATGGGGAGAATTTCCCAAGTGTAGGCTGGATGATTGATGGGGAAGGCAATCTGAGTATTGGCAATGTATCTGGAGATATGGCGGGTGGCGATATTATCACCAAGAGTCAATACGAAAATTATGAGTTCCAACTCGATTTTATGGTGAGTGATACTGGGAATAGCGGAATTTTCTATCGGGTTTCGGAAAATGAAGATCAGCCCATCTGGTTTAATGCACCAGAGTACCAAATTCTGGATGACTCTACTTACATCGCTATGGGAGAGGTAACGGATAAACAACTCACGGCTGCTAATTACGATTTGCATGTTTGTTCAGGCGGAAAAGCTTTGCCCGCAGGTAGTTGGAATACCGCACGCATCGTGATCAATGGCCAACAGGTCGAACACTGGCTCAATGGCCAACAAACCGTTGCCTATGAAATTGGGTCAGCAGATTGGAATGATCGCTACAAGGCCAGTAAGTTTAAAGATTACCCCAACTATGGCCAGACAACTAAAGGGCATATTGGCCTGCAAGACCATGGCCGCCCGATCAAATTCCGGAATATCAAGATCAGAATGCTTTAAGCTATCCAAAGAATAAATTATTTCTACGCATCATACAAAACGAAAAACAACTAAAACAAAACACGAATGAGTAGAAAAATTAGAATGGGCATGGTCGGCGGTGGTCGTGGTGCCTTTATTGGCGCTGTACACCGCATGGCTGCCGCCCTTGATGGCGAGATTGAATTGGTCTGTGGAGCCTTTAGCAGCAATCCCCAAAAGTCTAAATTATCTGGCCAAGATTTATTTCTTCCCCCTGATCGAGTTTATGGTAGTTATGAAGAGATGATCCTCAAGGAAAAGGAATTACCCTTGGGTGAGCGAATGGATTTTATATCTATCGTTACCCCCAATCACGTTCATTATGGACCAGCAAAAATGGCTTTGGAAAATGGGTTTCACGTAGTTTGTGATAAGCCCCTTTGTTTCAATATGAAGGAAGCAAAAAGCCTGCAACGATTGGTTGCCAAAACTGGTCTCCTCTTTGCGCTGACACACAATTACACGGGCTATCCAATGGTCAAACAAGCCCGTTGGATGGTTCAGAAAGGCAAAATAGGCCAGGTGCGTAAGGTCGTTGTTGAGTATCCACAAGGCTGGTTGTCTACTCACCTGGAAGCCACGGATCAAAAACAAGCCGCCTGGCGAACCGATCCCAAACGCTCTGGAGCAGCAGGTGCTATGGGCGATATTGGTACCCACGCTGAGAACCTGGCAGAATACATCACTGGACTACAAATTAAGAAGCTATGTGCTGATATGAACATCTTTGTAGATGGCCGTTTGCTGGATGATGATGGCAATGTCTTTTTGGAGTTTGATAATGGAGCCAAGGGTATCTTATTCGCTAGCCAAATTGCCGCAGGGGAAGAAAATAATTTGCGCATTCGCATTTATGGAGAAAAGGCGGGATTGGAATGGCACCAGCAAGAACCCAATACGCTTTATGTGAAATGGCTGAATAAATCCATGGAGGTCATGCGGACAGGAGTTGGTAAACTATCACCACAAGCACTGGCCCATACGCGTATCCCCGCGGGTCACCCAGAAGGCTATTTGGAAGCCTTTGCCAATATCTATCGCAATTTTGCCATTTGTCTAAGAGCGCGTTTGGAAGGAAAGAAACCCAAGGCAGTTTACTTGGATTATCCAGGCATAGAAGATGGGGTGCGAGGAATGCGTTTTGTCGAAAAGGTGGTTGCCTCTGGAAAGAGCAAACAAAAATGGACACGGTTTTAAGTATTGCTTTCCTTAGTTTTCCTATAAGGAGTATGCATTGTTAAATTCAAAACAAAATTTATGAAAAACATCAAAGGGCCAGCCATTTTTCTGGCTCAATTTGTCGATAATAATCCGCCTTTCGATACCCTCGATAATTTGTGTAAATGGGCTGCTGATCTGGGCTATAAAGGTATTCAAATCCCTACTTGGGAAACCCACTTGATCGACTTGAAAAAAGCAGCGCGTAGCAAGACCTATTGCGATGAGCTAAAAGGACGAATTGCTGAACACGGTCTGGAAATCACTGAATTGTCTACGCATCTGCAAGGCCAACTAGTTGCCGTGCATCCTGCCTACGATCAACTTTTTGACTCCTTTGCTCCTGATGAGCATAAAAATAATCCCAAGGCACGGACCAAATGGGCAGTCCAACAGCTCAAATGGGCGGCCAAGGCCAGTGCTAATCTAGGACTCAAAGCTCATGTTACCTTTTCTGGTGCTTTTATCTGGCATACCGTTTATCCCTGGCCACAAAGACCGCAGGGCTTGGTAGATACGGCCTTTAAGGAATTGGCTAAGCGCTGGCTACCGATTTTGAATGCCTATGAGAATGCGGGCGTCGATCTTTGCTATGAGATTCATCCAGGAGAGGATCTACACGACGGGGTGAGTTTTGAGCGCTTTTTGGAGGCTACAGGTAATCACAATCGCTGTCACATCTTATATGATCCCAGTCATTTCGTTTTGCAATGTCTGGACTACCTGGCTTATATCGATATTTATCACGAACGCATCAAGATGTTTCACGTCAAGGATGCAGAGTTTAATCCTACTGGTCGTTCTGGCGTATATGGTGGTTATCAAGGCTGGGTAGATCGGCCAGGTCGTTTTCGCTCGCTAGGGGACGGACAAGTAGATTTTAAGGCCATCTTTAGCAAATTGGCTCAGTATGGTTTTGATGGATGGGCGGTCTTGGAATGGGAGTGTTGCATCAAAGATGGCGAGCAAGGAGCCAGAGAAGGCGCTACTTTTATTCGTGATCACATCATTCAAGTTACCGAAAAAGCTTTTGATGATTTTGCCGGCAGCAAGGCAGATGAGAAGCTCAATAAACAAATTATCGGATTATAATGGTATTTTTGGAGCCTGTCCAATAAGGATGAATCCGAAATACTTGATCCGATGCGAATAGGAATTGTGGAATCCCTCTATAGTAGCACAGTGTACTTTATAAGTTGCTGTGCTACTATTCTCTTGTGTCTATTTATCAGCCTAAACCCCCTCCTCGCTCAAAGCCCCACCCAAACCATTAGAGGCCAAATCGTCGATGTAGATACAGAAACGCCACTTGTCGGTGCTGCGATCCAACTAAAAGGGGAAAATATCGAACTTGGAACGACCAGTGAAGCAGATGGTCTTTTTCGCTTTGACGGCCTGGTAACAGGATGGTATGAGCTGACCTTTCGCTTTTTGGGCTATGAGACCAAATTGCTGTCTGAAGTGCTGCTCGAATCTGGAAAAGAAGTTTTGCTTGAAGTCGCCCTAAAAGAACAGGCTCGCGAATTGGAGGAAGTGGTAATTAGGGCTTCAAGAGATCAACGATCGGAAGTATCTCCTTTGAGTGATTATACCATTACAGTAGAAGAAACGCGCCGCTTTCCCGCTACATTCAACGATCCTGCTCGCCTCGCTATGTCCTTTGCTGGTGTCGCTGCCAATAATGATCAAACCAATAACATCGTTGTTCGTGGTAACTCACCAGCGAGTTTATCCTGGCAGTTGGAAGGTGTCGATATCGTCAACCCCAATCATACCAGTAATGCTGGTACCTTTAGCGACCGAATCACACAGAGCGGTGGGGGCGTCAATATCCTGAGTGCTCAATTACTGGGCAACTCCACTTTTCTTACTGGTGCTTTTCCCGCAGGCTATGGCAATACCTTGGGTGGAGTGATGGACATGCGGCTGCGAAAAGGCAATAATGAGCGGCATGAATTTACGGGCCAATTTGGCTTATTGGGGATTGATTTGGCGGCGGAAGGCCCGCTTAGTAAAAAGAGCAAAGCGACCTATCTGATCAATTACCGCTATTCGACCATTGGCCTACTCAATGCCTTGGGCGTACAACTGGGCGACGAGGAAATTAGCTTCCAAGACCTGGCCTTTAATGTATCCTTCCCAACAGATAAAGCAGGGCAATTCACCTTTTTTGGTATGGCAGGGCGGAGTGAAAATATTTTTGAAACACCTAGAGATACGGCACAATGGGAGTTTGAGAAAGATCGTTTTGACATTCGCTTTGAATCCCAAATGGGGGCCTTGGGCCTAACACATGTCCTGCCTATTGGTCAGAAAAGCGTTTGGCGAACCGCCTTGGCGTACTCCGCCTTAGAAACTATTCGTCGCGCATCAGAATTAGACGCGGCCTTTGACAGCACCCCACAGGAAGAAGATGATTTCTTTCAAACCAAATTGTCTTTAAATACAACCTTTAATCATAAGGTCAATGCCCGAAATAAATTCAAAGGGGGTCTTTTATTGACCCAGCAGGAATTTGAGTTGCAATCCTTTTTTCCCTCTTCAGAGGCTATTGATGGCTTTGATCGAATTGGAGGTAATGATGGTGGCTGGTTGCTACAGCCTTATGTGAATTGGCAAAGTCAACTAGGGGCTAAATGGCAGGCTAATGTAGGTTTGCATTATGTCTATTATACCTTTAACGAAACCTCCTCAATTGAGCCCAGAGCTTCATTATCCTGGCAGGTCAACCAGCGTCATAAATTTGTTCTGGCTTATGGTCTACACAGTCAATTGCAATTGCCTCAACTCTATTTTGAGGAAAACGACCAGGGCAATTTGATCAATCAGGGGCTAGAAATGAGTAAGGCACACCACCTCGTTTTGGGCTATGAACATTTTCTAAATTCCAATACACGAATCAGAACGGAAGTTTATTATCAATCGCTATTTGATATTCCCGTTTTGGATGTACCAATGGCTACTTTCTCTGCACTCAATATGGTAGAAGGCTTTAGACGAGGTAGAAGCCGTTTGAGCGGTGTGGGTACTGGGCAGAATTACGGTTTGGAGCTGAGCGTACAACGTTACTTTTCTAAATCTTTTTATTATTTAGTTAATACTT
>JBCBDH010000377.1:0-6569 GCA_038529855.1 Bacteroidota bacterium
CGCAGGAGCGATTTTCAATGATGCCAGAAGTGGTGGCCACAGCAGTCCTACTTTTAACAAATGCCAATTTTTGAATAATTATGCTGATCAAGCGGCAGGCGCCGTTTATAATTATGGTAATAATGGTACGAGTAGCCCTAGCTTTTTAAGCTGTACTTTTTCCTATAATAAAACCCGAACAAATCTGACGGCCTATGCTGGTGCAGTATACAATCTAGCCATTGCCAGTGGCACCAGTAAAAGTCGTTTTTACAATTGCTTATTTAATCAAAATACGGCTTATGCAGCAGGGGCCATGTATAACCTGGGCTTTGGTGGCGATTGCCAACCACTGATTGCCAATTGCACTTTTTATCGCAATACCGCTGCACTAAACGGAGGGGCCATCTATGCCAATGCAGGCAATGTTCCTGGGCAAGGAATTAGTGCGCCTGTGGTCGTCAATTGCATCTTTTGGGAAAATGAGGCCCAGCCCTTTACAGGAGATATTTTCAGAAATAATTATGGCGATATCAGCATCAGTTATTCCATCGTTGATGTAGCTGATTGTTCGGCTTTGACTAGCGGACCAGGCAATGCCGTTGTGTGTGGAAGTGGGATGCAGTACAATACTGATCCACTATTTACTGACACGAGTACGGATGATTTTCATCTGCAAACCCATTCTCCTGCGATCAATACAGGTGACAATATGGTGGTGGATACCAATGGGATTATGTTGGATTTAGACTGTGGCACTCGAACTGTGGCTACGGTAGTTGATTTGGGCGTTTATGAAGCCCCACTGACCGCCATGCCTGTAGAGTTATTGGAATTTGAAGCGTATTTTGAACAGGAGCATGTTCATCTTTTTTGGACCACTGCCAGTGAGGATAATAATGCTTATTTCCTTATCGAACGCTCTCTTGATGGCATTAACTTTAGGGAGATTGCTCGAATTGCAGGAGCTGGCCACAGTCGACAGATGATCCGTTATTCAGAATACGATTTACATCCCAATGCTGGCGCGAATTACTATCGCTTGGTTCAGATGGATTTTGATGGGCGAAGCATCAGAAGCGCTGTTCGATATGTGAAAGTTCCGATTGGAAAAGTCGTTGCCTACCCCAATCCAGTAGTCGACCAACTTTACCTATCCATCAGTGGCTTTAAAGCTGGGCAAATCCAATATGCCATCTACAATTTACAAGGTCACCAATTGCTCTATGGCGAAGCGGAAATTGACGAGGGCACCACGCTACTTTCGATAGATCAAGCAGCCACTTTACCTGCGGGTAGTTATGTACTAAGAGCTTATAATGGATTGGAACCTCAATTAAGTCATCGCTTTATTAAGGTGGAATAATTACTTTGTAATGGAGAATAGTTTAGCTTTCCTGTGATTGTTGGACTGACCCCGCTTTGGCACTCAAAGCCCGCCCGCAAAGTCGGAATGACCCCGCTTTGGCGGGGAGTCAGTCCGACAAGGCAGCCTCATATCTTTAGTCGTCCTGTATTTACGATCAGTATCTTTTTATCCTTTGGAATTTGACTGCGCAGTTGGAGCAATAGGGCCAGCCCAGCAATACCAGAGGGCTCTGTTTGTATCCTTTGATGCATCGCCAATTGGACAGCAGAGGCGACATGGTCTTCTTCCAATTCCCAAACTCGACTTTGTCGACCACAATAACCTTGGCTGATGTACTGCCCTAATCGACCATTAAACTCTTCAGCGGTATTGAACGGGGAGTACAATTTGTCTAGTTGGGATTGAGGGTCGAAGGTGGTGGCGCCTATGAAGTGGCAATTGCGGAGCATGTCTTGATTGCCAAAAAAGCGGCGCGAATGTTGAGGTGCTCGGTCGATTTCCTTTTGGCATATGCTCATGAGATTATCAAAGAGGCCACCAGAGCCAAAAGGGAGCAGACAGTAATCAGGAGATTGATTGAGAATTTCGTAGCTGAGCCAGTCGTAGTATACCGCTCGAACATTATCCAGATCGCCGCCAAAGGTCAAATCGCGGCCATTTTCATTTTCTGTAATTTGAAGAATCTTTTCTGAATCCAACTCTGCCGCAGAGAGGTCGTATTCGTAGACCTCACAGCCGATTTTCATCATGGCTGACTTCAAATCATCTTTCATCTTTTTATCGACAATCACCTTTAAACTGGGCAAATTGTAATAGCGCAATTGGCTTTGGATGGCAATGGCTGCACAGCCTGAGGAAATCAAAGACAGTTGTGGAATCTTAGCGATCTGACCGCTCAGCGCGGTCTTTGCCAGAAAATTGCGATAAAAAATAACCACCTCCCAGGCCATTCGATCCTTATGCGTACCCGTTGGATTATAGCTCTCATCTTTGAGCCATACATGCTCAAAACCCTCTACGGAAATGGGGATGGTAGGCGTAGCGGGAAAAGCAGGTTTATTGGGTGGAAACTCTGGTTTGCGCGGATCATCTTCAGAGCCTTTGTCGATGTCGTAATCCACTCGCCGCACTGCCGCTTTGATGTCCGTGACGGAGTTGCGGAGGATGGGGTGCAGATTTTTGTAATCACTACCAGCGACATATTGAGAAAGGGCATCGAGGTAAAACCAAGAGTAGCCAATGGTGGTCTCGTTGAAGGAGCGGAGGCGAATGAAGAAATGCTTGTATAAGGTATCTGCTTTGACAGCAGCTTGGGTAGCTCTTCGAATATCCTCAGCCAAAGAATTGAAAAAAAGGGGATAATTATTACTGGCTACCAAACCACTATCCTTTTCAAACCGCTGCATGGCCTGATCGAGCAGGGAACGAATATCTGCACTGTAAACCTTTGGCATAGTCAACGAATGTAAGCTTTTTTTTGCTGCCAAGCCAGCATTCCAGAAGGGCTTTGGGAATTTGGAAAACTTGGAAAACTTAGAAAGCCTCTAAAAGCGAGAAAACTGGAAAACTTCAAATAAATCACCTTGACTAAAACATTGATAGTCAATACTCTATCCTTTAATTTGAGCTTCGATTATTTCGGCACAAAACTTCATTCAACTGGAGGGGAGGGATCATTCCAACCCCTCTTTTTCTAAATCACCCAAATGAAAACGACCTTTCGACCTCTTCTGACCCTACTTGGCGTTTTTTTTATCGTCACGCCCCTATTCTCCCAAAATTCAAGTCCAGGCTTGGACGAACAGATCAACGCTTGGTTACAACCTATCGCTCAGGGAATATACGACTACGTAATGACGCCCGTGTCGCTAACCGCAGAAATCAGCGTTCCCATCGTTCTGGTCCTCCTTATCAGCGCCGCTACCTTTTTTACCTTTTACTTTCGCTTTCCCAATATCCGTTATTTTCGACTGGCCATTAGGGTTGTCAGGGGGCAGTATGCTTCCGTGCGCAGCGATAGCAAAGCCGCCAATATCCACGATGGGGATGATCCAGTGACGATCAGAAAAGAAGGACATCATGGGGAAGTCAGTCCTTTTCAAGCGCTTACTGCTGCTCTATCTGCTACGGTTGGTTTGGGCAATGTTGGGATGGTCGCTATCGCCATTGCTGCAGGAGGTCCTGGGGCCACTTTTTGGATGATCATTGCTGGTCTATTGGGGATGTCTTCAAAATTTACGGAGTGTACATTGGGAGTGAAGTTTCGAGAAATTGATCGGGACGGGACCGTTTATGGTGGACCAATGTATTACCTCAGCAAGGGACTAAAGGCCAGGGGTTGGACGAAGTTGGGGAAGGTGCTTGGGGTATTTTATGCCATTATGCTCATTGGCGGTTCTTTTGGCGGAGGCAATATGTTTCAATCCAACCAGGCAGCCGCTCAGTTTATGGCATTGATTGGCGTAGAGTCAGGCTATGCGGGCTTTCTATTTGGCTTGTTTCTCGCGGCCCTCGTTGCGGTTGTGATCATTGGAGGGATCAAACGAATTGGATCAGTGACGGAAAAGGTAGTTCCTATAATGGTGGGGATCTATTTGATTGGTGCATTGATTATTCTGGCTAGTAATGCGAGCTATTTGCCTTACGCTTTTCGCTTAATTATCGAAGGGGCCTTTCAACCAGGAGCGGCAGTAGGTGGCTTTGTAGCGGTGTTGGTACAGGGTTTTCAAAGGGCAGCTTTTTCCAATGAAGCGGGTATGGGTTCGGCATCTGTAGCTCACTCCGCCGTTCGCACCCAATATGCAGCCAGCGAAGGCGTCGTCGCCTTATTAGAACCTTTTATCGACACGGTGCTGGTTTGTACCATGACCGCTTTAGTGATCATCACCACCAATATCAATGCAGATTTTGTCGTGTATGGAGATGATACAGGATTGAATGGGGTGAATCTCACCTCTGCCGCTTTTGATACCGTATTACCAGGTTTTTCCTATGTGCTTACCATTGCCATCTTTTTATTTGCCTTTTCTTCGATGCTGGCTTGGTCTTATTATGGGCTACAAGCCTGGAAATTTCTTTTTGGTCGTCAGCCAATTATGGATACGATTTATAAGATCCTATTTTGCTTTTTTATCGTGGTGGGTTCGGCCTCTAGCCTGGGAGCGGTGATTCTGTTTTCAGATGCAATGATTTTTGCCATGATCTTTCCCAATATGATAGGCTTGCTTTTGTTAAGTCCTTTTGTCAAAGAGGAGTTTGGGAAATACCTGGCCTACATTCGACAAATGGATAAGCGATGATCAGGTCAGGTTTAACTTACTAAGGTGCAAAAAAAACGCCCTTCTCCGCTAGGCGAAAAAGGGCCAGTATAAGACTATAAGGAAAAAGGATCTTTAGTCAATTTGATTTAGGCGATGCGATTCATCGCTCTTAAGTGATGATAGTTATGATTGATCGTAAAAAAGAGCATTTCGCGAACTGTCAGTTTTCCCAAAACGGGATGGGGAATGACATATTGGTCCAAATCTTCTTCCTCCCATTGATCGGTCCGCTCCGCAAATTTTCCCGCAATCAACTGCCAGTCGCGCAGCATATCCGCTTGGGGATAATCCAAGGAATTTTCTGGCACAAAGGGTCCAGATGCCACAGCTGTACCCTCTTTTAATTTTGCTTGATAAATGGCAACTATCGTTTCGTAAGAACGGGTAGCCTGATCTGGGCTGCCAAAGGCTTGAAGCGCCGCTTTGGGCATCTTCAGGGCAGAGGCCACAGGCCGACAGGATCGAATCAGGTGATCCATATTTTCGGCAATAGACCATTTCTCGCCAAAGGCTTGGTAGAAAACAGGCTTGGCCGTCTCACTGACCTTCTTTTTAACCCAATCAAAGGACTCCTGCATGGACTTGATAATTTGTGCTTTGCTATATATGGTTTCGCTTATCATAAGATTTGGAGTTGCTAAGTAGTAAGCCCAAAAAATGGGCAATTTTAATTTGGCATGGTTAATCAATAAAATTGGTTACTCTTTCTACTAATTTGGGATTTTTGACCAAGCGGAAATGTCCCAGCCCTTTGCTCACCAGCAGCGTGCTATTGGGCCAGCCACTAGCGATGGCTTTGGCCGATCTCATGGGAACGACCTCGTCTTCTTCATCGTGGACAATCAAAGCCTGTTCGACATCCACCTGCCCATAAGCCGCACTTACTTTGGTATCTTCAACAGGGCGATTGATCTTGGATTCCATAATGGCAAAAAAGCGTTTTCTAACGGCATTGGGTGCCTTTATGCTTCGCATAAAATAATCCAGGACCTTGCTCAAATCTGAGGGTACCCCAATCAGGACCAATCGCTTGATCTGAATAGCGGGTTCCTTGTGGCTCAAGGCAAACACCGTTGATGCCCCACCAAAGGAATGGGTAATAATGCTGTGTACACCACCAATATGATTGATCATGGCTCGAATAGCACCAGCGAAATGCGACAGGTTGGTGCGGTCTCCTTCAGAATTGCCATGTGCAGGGCCATCAAAAGCCACTACTCGATATCCTCTGGCTACCAAAGTGGGAACAAAAGAACGCAGAGCGGTTCCCCTAGACTCCCAGCCATGGACCAAAAGCACCACTTTATCTCCTGTACCCCATTCGTAAGCCTTGAGAATTCGACCCACATACATCACCTCAAAGAGTCGTGCTTTTTCCAGTAACTCATCTGACCGCTTGTGTTTGGCTCTTCGCTGAGGTGTGGTAAACAATTGGTAGGCCACCCGAGCTGCTAAACCTGGGAGAAGATGCCCCACAGAGCGATAAGCCAGGCGAACCAGGCGAATAGACCAGGGAAGTTGGGAAGGAACTTCTTTTAGCTTGGGTGTCTCGACCTTAGCTTGAAGATACTCGACATGCATAGACATTTCCATAAAAGACCGATCGGTTTATTATTAAATAATAAAATAAATTAGGCCCGCAATTGTTCAATCTTTTCCAACAGCTGTTGGGACATCACATTAAAAGGGCGAATGTCTCTGTAAATCCTAGACATCATAATGGCTCCTTCGATCATGCCAATGTAAAGGGTGGCAAAATCTTCGGAAACAACATCTGTTTTGATCAATCCTTTTTCCTGTCCTTTTTCAAGGGTACATACAACGCGTTGATGCCAATAATCAAGAGCTTCAACGACCTCACTACGCAGAATGGGAATATTATCATCTGCATCAATAGAGGT
>JBCBDH010000378.1:0-6563 GCA_038529855.1 Bacteroidota bacterium
CATAAGCCATATAACCACCAAAACGAATGGTTTATGGCTTCCGGGACCGGCGCATTAAGTATGGAGGGGATGTTCGATGGATGTTTAGCAAACATCCAAGGATTATGTTTGGAGCAGGTTATAAAGATGATGTTACGTTCAGCAGTGCCAATACCGAAGCGATTGGTGAGGGAAATTTGTTCTCTGGTATCTATCGTCGACCTGTGATCCAAAAATTGCTGCACGTTCGCGAAGCTAAGGCTTTTTATGAACGCTACTGGAAAAAGGGGTGGTCCAATCGCCTTACCCTTTTGCACCAGAGCATGGACCCCTATGGCGCTATACTGGAAAATGGTGCTGGCTTTAACTTTGGTTATCTACCCAATCCGGAAGCACCGTCCAGAGTAGATACTACCGTTGCGGCCACAGAGTTTATTTTCAAAACTCGTTATGCCAAGGGGGAGCAGTTTTTGACTGGCAACTTTTTCCGTACCAGCTTGGGTACCAAACATCCCATTATCGAATTGCAGTATACGATGGGGGTAAAAGGGATACTGGGTGGAGATTATACTTACCATAAGGTCAAGTTGAGCTACCGTCACTACTTCAATATCAATCCAATTGGTTGGTTGTCTTATCGCTTTGAGGCCGGGAAGGTATTTGGGACGGTTCCCTTTTTGCTTATGGAGGTCCATCCAGGGAATGAAACTTATTTCTACAGCAATAGTGTATTTAATGGCGCTAACCGTTATGAGTTTGCTAGTGATACCTATGCTACGATCAAACTTATCCATCATTTTGATGGGTTTATTCTCAATAAATTTCCTTTGCTGAGAAAGCTTAAATGGCGCTCTGTTGCTACTTTTAAAGCCATCTATGGCACCATGTCAGATGCCAACGAGGCCGCCAATCGCCTGAATTTATTTGATCCTTCTAATACGGAAACTTATACAGGCTTTAGAGCGCCTTCGCCTGTGCCCTATATGGAAACGGGTTTTGGGATCGAAAATATCTTCAAAGTTATTCGTCTAGACCTTCTTTGGCGTTTGAATTATCGAGATAATCCCGAGGCAGGAAATCTGATTTTCAGGGGAAGTTTTGATTTTTACTTCTAATAAATTCAGTCCAAGTACCTCCATTTACACCTTTGCGGGTTACACCTCCTTATGCATTATTTAGTGAACTCAGCTAGTTTATTGTGATAGCAGTCTGCGGTTTTTCTTCTCCTACCCTAATAGCTAAATTTTGACCGAAAGACAGTAACCTATTCTTTCCATTGCAGTATTCCTCTCTGAAAAGCTGATGACCTTATGAATAATGCACCTATTTGTACCTATTTATGCTCTCTTTTATGGACTTTTTGTCTGCCTTATATGCTTTATGCTCAGCAAAAGACCTTTGCTCCTTCGCCCTCTGCTAAAGCAGATGATAAGATTGCCGCTATTGATCAATTGGTAAAAAGCTTGGTTGATGACCAATTTACTGTCGGAGTAACTTGGGGGATACAAATAGGTTTATCTACTGTACATACAGCTAGCTATGGTCACAGTGATTTAGAAAGCCAAACCCCAGTAAATAAAAATACCCGATTCCACATCGCTTCAGTGACGAAGCCTTTCACAGCTATCGCTATTGCTTTATTGATAGAGCAAGGCCAGGTAAGCCTTGATCAAAAGCTATCTGATTATTTCCCCAAGTTCCCCAAAGGCGATCAGGTCAGTATCTATCAACTCTTATCGCATACCTCGGGTATTCCAGATTGGTGGGTCGGCCAACTGCCAGACGCTACGCCAGATGATTGGCTAACTAGGGCCCATCCACATCAATACCTTAGCCAAATGAAGCAGATTTATTTATTTGAGTCAGGTACGCAGTACAGCTATTCCAATAGCGGTTATTTACTCCTTGGCGAGATTATCGAACAGGTCGTTGGGATAAGTTATTCTGAGTTTATTCAAAAATACATTGTGGGTCCGTTGGATTTGAGCCATACTGGAATACTTGCTGAGGGAGAAAATACAAATTTAGCCAAAGGTTATGGTGTAAAACAGGACACCTCTGGCATATCCCCAACATTTATTCATCAAGACTTCTTTGCGGGAGGCCTAAAGTCAGTAGGTGGGCTGACAACGACAGCTATCGACCTTTTGAAATGGACAAAAGCACTTTTTAGTGAAAAATACGTAACAGAAAAGATGCTGAACCAGATGACCAAATACGCAAAAGTCAATAGTGGACAGCCTACTCATGAGGCTCTCTATTGGCCAGCAGATTGGCCGGTCCAAAACCCACCAGTATTTATGAAAAAAGCAGGCTATGGTCTAGGTTTTACCCTCACAGAAATGTACGGAGAACCCGTTATTTGGCATAGCGGAGGTCTGCCAGGCTTTAATGCCATTTGGGTTTATATCCCCTCTTCACAAACCACGTTGGTGATTTTGGCCAATACAGATAATGGGGCAGTTCCTGTATTTGAGTCTATCATGAAGATGATTACTGATTAAACTCGGCATAAGACCTCACCAGCTTTAGCCAAAACCTCTTCGGTTTTTGCAAAACAAACCCGGACCATTTTTTCATCTCGACCGCTAGCATAAAAAGCAGAAGGTGGAATCACCGCTACACCATACTCTTTGGTTAGTCGCTGTGCAAATACCGTATCAGGTTCATCACTAATGGCAGAATAGTCCATGAGGTGAAAATAAGTACCTGTACAGGAGATGGGTTTGAACCGCGAAGGTTCAATGGCCGAGAGGAAGAAATCGCGTTTTTCTTGGTAAAAATACGCCAACGAAAGATAGGTTTCGGGGTCTTTTAGGTAGGCTGCAATCGCATGCTGCATTGGGGTATTCACAGAAAAGACATTAAACTGATGGACTTTTCTAAACTCCTTCATCAAAGGAGCTGGCGCTACGCAATAACCTAATTTCCAGCCTGTGCTATGAAAGGTCTTACCAAAAGAATAAGTCGCCAATGCCCGATCGCGCAAATTTGGAAAACGCAAAATACTCTGATGAGCTACTCCGTCGTATATCAAATGCTCATAAACCTCATCGCTGAGCACCAAGATATTTGTATCCCGACACAACTGCTCTAGTGCCTGCATATCCGAAGCACTAAAAGCCATTCCACTTGGATTATGTGGGCTATTGATGATGATCATTCGAGTGCGCTCATTGACCATCGCTCCCAATGCTTCCCAGTTTACTTGATAGTCTGGGGCCGCCAATTCATAAGGACGGACAATGCCGCCACAAAGTTCGACCGATGGGCCATAAGAATCGTAAGCGGGTTCAATTAGGATGACCTCATCACCAGGATGGATAAAAGCAGCAATTACGGTGAAGATAGCTTGTGTTGCTCCTGCGGTAATGGTAATTTCTCGCTCTGGATCAATTGGGCAATCGTACAATCGCTCGATCTTTTGGGCCAACTGCTCGCGAAGCGACATCAAGCCAGCCATAGGCGCATATTGATTATAACCACTTGTCATCGCTTGACTGACCAAAGCCTGCAGTCTTGGGGAGCAGTCAAAATTGGGAAAGCCCTGAGAAAGATTGATGGCCTTATGCTCCTGCGCCAGTTTAGACATCACGGTAAAAATAGTCGTTCCTACATTGGGCAATTTAGAACGGACAGCCAATGAGCGGATAGCGGCATCTTCTTTCATTATTGAGGGTATCTTTGATAAATGGCTGAAATCGTATTGGCCAATTTATGGTCTTTATCCGTGACGATATCCCCCGCATCATGTGTAGACAAATGAATATTGACCTTATTCCACACATTGCTCCATTCGGGATGATGGTCTTGCTTTTCCGCTTGAATGGCTACTTCTGTCATAAAGGCAAAAGCCTGGGAAAAATCTGCGAAAGTGAATTCGGCTTTGAGTTGATTGTTTTCTTCGGTCCACATAAGGCTTATATTTTTAAAAACTCCAATCGTATTGATCTATATTAACCAAACAAGTTTTTAACAAATCAATACAGTGTCGAATATCATTTTTATTGGCCATTTCAATCGTTTGATGGATATGGCGCAATGGGATAGAAACCGCTCCTGCAATTGATCCATTTTTGCCATAACGCTGGATACCAGCCGTATCTGTGCCTCCTTCAGGCAATATCTCTGCCTGCCAGGGGATTTGGTGCTTATTGGCCATTTGTTTCATATAATCGACCATGCGGTAGTCGCAAATGGTGCTACCATCCATTACCTTGATTCCCGCACCCTGACCCAGCCGCGTTACCATTTCATGGGGATTGGCACCAGGGACATCGAAGGCTATCGTTACATCCAGACCAAAGCCAAAATCGGGATTGATATGTCCTGCAGAGGCGATCGCTCCCCTAATCCCAACCTCCTCCTGGACGGTAAAGACCCCATAAATATCATAGGGGACCTCCTCGTCTTTCAGAATACGCAATGTTTCTAATAGAATAAACACAGAGACGCGATTATCCAGCGATTTACTATTTACACAGTCTCCCATTTCGATCAACTGCCTTTCACGAGTGATGGGATTGCCGATAGATACAAGGGCTTCTACATCTGCTTTGGACATACCCGTATCGATGAAGTAATCTTCTATGGGAACGGTTTTACTTCGCTCCTCGGGCTTCATCAGGTGGATGGGCTTAGAACCCATTACACCCATGATATCCTTTTTGCCGTGAACGATGACGCGTTGGGAGGTCAGCGTTTTGGGGTCGAAACCGCCAAGTGGGTGAAAGCGGATAAAGCCATCATCGTCAATATGGGTGGTGATAAAGCTGATTTCATCCATGTGAGCAGCAACCATAATGCGCTTATCACTACGTCCTTTTTTTAGGGCAATTACGTTGCCCATCGCATCAGTCGTGATACTGTCGACCAGCGGGCGAGCTTTTTCAATGACAAATTGGCGGATTCGCTGTTCGAAACCCGGGGCTCCCGGCGTCTCACAAATGGTCTTTAGTAATTCGACGTTAATCATATTCTTGTATTCGGTTGTAGATGTCCCCGCGAAAATAGCACATTTTAAGTGAATAAGAACGGATAAGGACTTGTGCTTGTTTTAATGACGCTAATGCAACAATACTTGATCATCGTAAGTTATACAAGCTTCGAGTTATTGTGAAATAAAATAGCTAAAATTGCGCCGAAGGATTTCAATCATTTGATCAATCAACCCATTGAATGTCTTTACTAAAGAAGCTGGCAGGTGAAACGGCGATTTATGGACTGAGTAGTATACTGAGCCGATTGCTCAATTACTTCATCCTCGTTCCTTTCCTCACAAGGCTTTTTCTTCCTGCGGAGTATGGCATCATATCAGAATTGTATACCTATATCGCCCTTTTGATGGTCTTGTTTACTTATCGGATGGAGACTACCTTTTTTCGCTTTGGCAGCCGTGGGGATAGTTTAGACAAAGCTTTTTCGACCGCAAGCATCTCTTTGATCGCCAGTGGCGTAGTGTTTGGAGCACTTTTATTGGTATTCTCGGCAGAGATTGCGGGTTTTTTACAGTATCCTGGACATGCGGATTATGTGATTTGGGCCAGCTTGATCCTGTTGTTTGATACCTTTGTAGCCATTCCCTTTGCCCGTCTTCGACTGATTAATCGACCCATCCGTTTTGCATTGATCAAAACGTTGAATATTCTGGTTAATATTTTCTTTGTCTTTTTCTTTTTGAAGGCCTGTCCTTATTTGATCGATCAGGGCTATGAGGGACTTCGGCTAATTTATGATGCCGATAATCAAATTGTCTATGTATTTATTGCCAATTTGATGGGTAGTTTTTCGTCTTTTTTACTGCTGTTGCCTGCGTTTAACCAAATCAAATGGCGATTTGATCGCACCTTGTGGAGGAAGATGTTGACTTATGCATTGCCCTTGGTGATTGCCGGAATTGCTGCTGTGATCAATCAATTGATAAATCTGCCTTTACTCAAAAATTTACTGCCTTACAGCCTAGAGGAGAACTTACAGCAAGTGGGGATTTATAGCGCCTGTTACAAACTGGCCATCTTGATGAATCTATTTATTCAGGCTTTTAACTATGCTGCAGAGCCTTTCTTTTTCAGGCATTCGCAGAGGGAGGATGCTCGCAATATATATGGTCGGGTAGGGCAGGCTTTTGCGTTGGTGGGAAGTCTGGTATTTTTGGGTATCATGCTCTATCTGGATATTGTGGCCTTATTTATTGGGCAGGCTTTTAGGGCGGGGCTGGGAATTGTTCCGATTTTATTATTGGCCTTTTGGTGTTTGGGCTTATTTTATAATTTCTCTATTTGGTTTAAGCTAAAGGATCGCACCATATTTGGGGCTTACATTGCTATTGGTGGAGCTGTCATTACCTTGGTGCTCAATATTTTACTTATCCCTCAGATTGGCTATATGGGCTCTGCTTGGGCCGCACTGGCCTGTTATGCCTTTATGGCAGCGGCGAGCTACTGGACTGGGCAGCGCTATTACCCTATAGCCTATCCCATAGGTCGTATGTTTTTGTATATCGGCTTGGCTTTGGCTATTTATGGGATAAGTCGTTGGATACATTGGTACTTTCATCCTTCCTTATGGCCTTTCTTGGCTATGAA
>JBCBDH010000379.1:0-6557 GCA_038529855.1 Bacteroidota bacterium
ATTCCCGATTGTCACAAGCTGCTGCTTGATCCAGATTTTTCCAAGGTTACTTTCTATAAAAAAGACCTACCGTTTAAAGCCAATAAAACACAGGTCAAAAGCCAGTTTGAACTACTCAAACAAGTGGATCAAAAAACGCGGATCATCGAAGAGGATCAGGATATTGCCATTCCTGAAGGAGAATACAAAGACCTCGAAGTTTATTCCAGCATACAACACCTCTTCCCTTTGACTTATGGTGTAGGGGAAGCGGGTTTGCCATCCAATGCTACAGATGAGCGCAAGGGACAGGCCAAACAACTCAAAGGCTTTTTGCTGTTTTTTGATCAATTGCTCGCCAATTACCTATCTCAGCTCTCTGGCGTTCGGAAGATGTTGGCCGTTAGTAATGAAGATAGTTACAGCTATTTGCATCAATTGCTTATTGCAGAAGCGGGAGCGACAGGGCCTAGCACGACTCAAAGTTTGAATGAGCTTTTAGGCTGGCCCGATCTATTTAATTCGTCTTATCCTACTGGCTTGGGGCAGATCATGGAAAGCCCAACAGTAAGAGAGGATCGTTTGAATCGCCTCTTGGATCATTTGATTGCTCGCTTTGCAGAGTCCTTTAATGAATATGCATTAATCGTTTTCCAACAACGCAATAAAGACAATAGCAAGGCCCTGTGGACCTATCGACAGGAGCTCATTAATGATAAACGACAATTTTTGGCCCAGTATCCCGCGGTGAGTCGAAATCGAGGAAGTGCATTTAACTATAAAAGTAAAACGCTGGCCTCGCCACATGATCCCAATGTTTGGGACACTGATAATGTTTCGGGTTGGGCCAGGCGCATTGCCAGCCTGATTGGGATTGGTGAATATCGTCGCCAGACTTTGGTTTGCGAACCCAAGTATATCGTGGAATATCCACAAAATGAGGACGATACCTATGCCATTCGAATCGAAGATACCAATGGACTAAAAATCGTACAGGGTGGCTCTTATGAGACTCGATCCAAAGCCAAAGCGGCGATGAAGATTGTTCGCGATCGCCTCTTGGTTCCCTATAGTTATGAAATTATCGAAAACGGCAGCTATTATCAATTGGCCATCCAGGCAGATGATGACGATACCTTATTGCTCAGCAATTTGATGACGGAGGCCAATGCTCAAGCCAAAATGGCTTTGCTCCAGGAACTCGCAGAAAGCGAAATCGAGGGTTTTCATATTGTCGAACACCTCCTGCTTCGCCCCCACCCTGACTATGTTGGTGATGCTTCTGGAGATGATGTACTACTTCCCATTTCGGCCACTTGCGATTCTTGTGAAAGTGCCTTTGATCCTTACTCTTTCCGAGTGAGTGTGGTTCTGCCCTATTGGCCATCTCAGTATCAGGACATGAATTTTAGGGATTACATCGAGCGGACCATCCGCGAGGAGACACCTGCCCATATTTATGTAAAAATCTGTTGGGTCAATTGCGAACAAATGGAACAATTTGAAGAAGCCTACAAAGTATGGCTAGAAGAAAATAATACACTACAAGCGGTTTCTACCACCATTAGCAATGGCATTTTAGAGGATTGCAGCTCTGGAATCACTGCCTCTTACCAGGCCACAGAGAACCTGAAAAAAATCCTCTATCGATTGCGAAATGTCTACCCCGTCGCTACGCTTCACGACTGTGACGAAGGCAGTGACGACAACCCAGTGACTTTGAATAGAACCGTCCTTGGACAGTTTTAATAAAAAAATCAAAATAAGCAGCATGGGCCTGGGGTCCTGCTGTAAGTGATCAATAAAATAGAATGATTTCAACCATCATACAAATTTAGATTATGACTGCGAATGTGCCATTTTTCCCGAAATCTTATCCCTTCTTTCAGGCCAACCAAATCCTGACCAGTGATGATTTAAACGATTTACGCGCCTATTTGGATGAGCAAAACCATTCCACCCGAATCTATTTGATCGGTACGGGGATTGCCTGCGGATTGAACATCCGAAAAGAAAGTAATGGTGTGACGATTACTGAAGGCTGTGGGATTACCTCAGAGGGCTATCTGATCTGTCATGAAGAAACCACCTATACGCTTCGTGCCACTACGGACAGCGATTATATCCTCAATGGCGATACGACGATTCAGGCGCGTGAGCTCTTTGCTAGCGAGCCTGCTGATGTGACGACAGAGAGCCTGGGGGCCAGTAGCCTGAATGGGAAAGTCATCGTCTTGTATTTGGAATGTATCGATATAGATCGGGATACCTGTACCAATACCAATTGTGATGAAAAAGGGGAAAATCGCACCTTCCGCCTACATGTCTTAGCTGTCGATAAATCCAGGATTCGCACTTCGCTCGGCCAAAGCGAAAGCGAATTGGAGGCCAGCCTAAATGGACGTTTTAATCTGCCTTTGGTTCGCATGCCTCGCATCCGCCAAAGTTATTTGATAGATGGTCCTGATGAAATCACCACACTTGATCAACTAAGGTCTATATTTGATAATGCGGTGACTAGCTTAGGACCTTTTCTCGATGGTAGTACCTCAACTACTCTAACTGATTTAGCATCGCTCATCGCTCGCAGCTACGATATTTATCGGCCAGTACTTAGCCATTTGTATGATGAGGTGGATGTCAGTCAATTTGAGGATTTGATCCAAGAGGCATTAGAGGCTGCAGAATCTTACTACAGCAGCAATACTACCCTATTTCAATACTACTACGATTTTATCCGCGACCTTATCTTGGCTTTCCGCGAATTTGCTGATGAGGCTTTTGACCTTATGGCAGAATGTTGCCCAGATATCACGGCCTTTCCCAAATACCTGATGTTGGGTGTCGTGGGTGCAGCTGAAGATTGCAAGCCTTCTATTTATCGCAATCACTTCCGCCAGCCTCCCATCTATAATGGCAATGAGCTAAGGCTGAAACGCGTTCAGCGATTGCATCTCAGATTGGTACGCCAATGTCAGTCCTTTGAAATTACGCCAGTGGATAATTTGCCTATCCGTGTGACACCTTCTGTTTGTGGTAAAGTGGATTTGAGTGAAAAAGCCATTCCCTTTTATTACAACATCGCCAAAAACGGAGAGGAACTGCTCAAGCTTTGGAGCTTTGATCTCTACCGCAGATGTCGCTACAATCGCATCTTGTCTTATTCTCGCTTGTATGATGCAACGGGTAATTTGGCCGTTAGCTTCCCTTGTGATTTTGATCTAGAGGAGTACAATTTCTATCGTATTGAAGGTATCCTGGGTTTCCCCTATCCTGGGGTGATTGATTTCTTACAGGAAGTACGGGAAGATCACGCTTTGTCTTTTGAAATCGCCGCCGTGAAATTGGGTGAGGTTGATGAAACAGAAGAAGTAGAGCTAGACTGCTATTTCAAAGACCTGGAACTTTTGTATAAAACCATCCGCGAAGAATTCCTTTGTCTGATGGAACAGGTCATTACGCAGTTTGGAGATTTTGATTTATTGGATGAACAAGATCCCAATGCAGGTGACGAAGGAACTTATACCCCCTCCTATCCAGACTTAATCATGGATTACGAGTTGGTTGACCAAGCAGCCTATGGAGAAACCTTTTTCCAATATAGCCCTCAGGCGATTGAGGTAGCCCTTCAAACGGGTTTTGCACCCAGACGGGTCAAGGCCATGGCCGCAGCAGAAAAAACCAAGGTGGGTCAGGTGATGTACGAATACTACAGTCAGACCGACAATAGTCGCATCACCGCAAATGGTGCTATCAATGCCATTAATCAGGAAACCACGCCTACAGCTCCACCAGAAAAGCTGAGCGCCCAAGCCCAATGGCCAATTGCTATGATGGTTGTAGGCGAATATGCACGTGTATCTATGGCGCCCCCTAGTGTGCAGGAATTGAGTTTTGAATCTTCCCAGGTAGCTATTGGAACCCTAGTAGAAACCGCTCAAAATTATTGGGATTTGATCCCTGATTTGAATTTGGATGCGGGTGACGAGGCCAACATTCGCGAAATCCTCAACCAAATCCTCAACGATTGTACGCAAAATACCATCGCTACGCTCGAAGAAGAATGGAATACCCGAAAGACAGAATTATTGGATAATAAGTACTTCCATCGCTATATCAAAAAACATCCTGGCTTGGATCATAAAGCAGGAGTGCCAGAAGGCGGAACTTTTGTTTTGGTTTATGATGAAAATGACTCAGTGGTAGCCGATTTCTGTCTACCTTATCTCTGCTGTTCTGATTGTCCACCCATTGGTTTTATCATCCAAAATATTGAGGGACCAAGTACACCAGATTATACAATTGGATTGGATACCAATGAAATTTGTGTCAGTGAGTCCAGTGATATAACCGTTACCGTAAGCCCTGTTGATGAAGACAATCCAATTGGCTCGATCCGCTTTATGCCAGAAAATAAAGAAGTGGCCCTTTCTGGAACACCAGACACCATAACGATCAACCCCAATGCCTTATCAGTCGGTTTGCAGACGGTAGAATATTTAGTAGATAATGAGGTAGTTGCGACCACACTACTCGTGGTCAAACCCGTAGAGCAAATTGCCTTTAGTGTTGAAGATCCTGTTTTAGAAAATGATCAAGTACTGATCCGCATCATCGACATTACACCAGTGGATGAGGCCAGTAGCTATGTTTATAACAGCACCCCAAGCCCCAGTATTATCGAACAGGAAAGCGACCCCTTCGCCGTTCGGCTCCTCTACAATCCAGACGAAATACCAGAGGTCGAATCCTTTAGTATTAGCGTGAGCGTGGGAATAGCGAATCCTTGCCTCACTGATGGAGCAACTACCGATATTTCAAATCCACTCTTTGATCCCGTAGTAGATACCTACGAAATCCAGGTAGATGATACGCCTTGTACAGCTAGTGACCCCATAAAGATCACGATACTGAAAAACGGAGTAGAAGAGTTGCCACCAGCGGGAGAGCTGACAGGTACAGGTATTCTTGATCCTGCAGGTGCTAATGATTTCTATCGTTTTGATCCAAGCGTAGCTGGAGAGGGCAGTACGGATTTGGAATATGAAGTGGGAGGTGACGTAGTCGCCACTGGCTCTGTAACCGTAGGACCTATTCAAGATGTAAACTTTAGCCCTAGCTCTATGGAAGATGGTGGCGGAGGAACTGCTCACATAACCATCAGAAATATTTCCCCAGCAGAGAAAGCCAGTAGCTTGAACTACAGCGCTAATCCAGACCCAGCGGAAATTGAGATAGTGTCGACTTCTCCTTATCTGGTCCGTTTGATTTTCAATACATCAGATATTCAGGAGGCACAAAATATTGCCGTTACCGTTGGGCCTGGCGAAGAAGACCCCTGCTGCGAAGAAAATACCCAAAATGTTCCCAATCCTTTCTATGTCGAACCAGTTGAAGATGTATTTACCATAGATGTAAATTCGCCAATTTGTGAAAATGAAGGGCCCGTGAAGATTACGGTTAGGAAAAATGGACAGGTCATGGAACCACCGCCAGGTACCATCACGGGTGCGCAGGTGATTGACCCCAGCCAATCTGTCCCTTGTTACCAAATTGATCCAGGTGCCAATGGCGTAGGGGGATTCAGGATAAGATACCAGGAGGGAGCAACGAGCCTGGCAACAGCAGATGTGGATATCATTGAGGCCCAAGATATTAATTTTGAAGTGCAAGGCGTCCAGACAGAAGGCAATGCCTTACGCATACTCCTAAAAAATATTACACCAAAAGCTCGAATTCCACAAATGGTCTTTGCCGCCGTACCAAGTCCAGAGACCATCCAAGTAGACGAATCTACCCAGGAAGCGCTGTTCACCTTCAATAGAGGCAAGACGATTAACTTCCCTACAATAGGTATTACCGTATCAGGTAAAGAAAGTGACTGTCTGAATCCAGCCTCAGATCAAGTCAATAATCCAGATAATGATTCTGGAGGAACTGGTGGAGGCTACGAGATACAGGTGCCCGACCAGATTTGGATAGAAAATCCACCCGTCACCTTAGTGGGGCTTAAAGAAGGTACGCCCATTTCAACAGGAGTAAAATTCAATGGCCCTGGTGTAAGACCAGAAGGTAGAGACTTTCTCTTCTTCCCTGGCGAAGCAGGACTTGGCGTCCATAAAATAGAGATGCTATTTGAAGATTCCGTCGTAGCGACTACAGACGTTGAGGTCACTGCTAAAGAGCCTACACCTGGAGAAGTCAAACCTGGGGAAATCAAACCTGGAGATGTGGGAGAAATTAAGCCTGGAGATGTGGGAGGGATCAAACCTGGAGATATTGGAGGTGTTGTGATCCCTGGTGAAAGTGGAAAAGTAAGACCAGGGGGACTGGGAGATGTCATTCCCGTGGTAGGTGATGGAGTCACTTCAGAGGTAGGAGCTGGTGCGATAGGTACCTCAGTGGATTTGGAAAAACTACAGCCTTTTGAGGTCGTCAATCCAGAGCGGGGAACCAGAGATATACAAGATGTCAGTGATTTGATGAAGCAACTCAAAACAGACAAGGAACATTTGGACAATACCCGTTTGTTGACTGGTGTGCGAAAAAATAATGCCGCCTATACGGCTTTCAACAAT
>JBCBDH010000380.1:0-6531 GCA_038529855.1 Bacteroidota bacterium
GTTTTTCTTTATCAGTCTAAATGCCCTGTCTGCCCAACAACTACAGCTCGGCGATATCCTGGAAAAACACTTCGAGGCCAGAGGAGGAAAAGAAAAGGTAGAAGCCATTCACTCCCTCATCTTCAAACAAAGAGTCGAATCCGAAGGATTTGATTTTCCACAAACCGTTACCATTATTCCAGACTCTTCCATCCGCGTAGAATCCATCAATATGGGAACAGAAACTGTGGTTTGTTGGAATGGAGAAAATGGATGGCAAATCAATCCCTATTCTTCCGGCCACAACAATGCCTATCCCCTCAAAAAGGGAAGCATTAGCCGCCTCATCTGGCAAACGGATATCCGAGGACCCCTCATGGATTATGAAAAGGAAGGACATCGGTTGGTTTACACTGGAACCGAAAAAACGGACGGACGAAATAGCCACGTGCTTTTGCTGACCTATAAAAATGGCTACGAGGAAAGACTTTACATTTCGACAAAAGACTACCGCTTGCTAAAAATCAAAAGCAAAGAGCGGGAAATCTACTTCGATAATTATCGACGCATCGACGATGTCTTGTTTCCCTTCACTACAGAAATCTATTCCAATAATGGGGGCACTATGCTCATCGAAATAGAATCTGTAAGCCTCAATCAGGTAATTGATAAGAGCACATTCGAACAACCCAATAATTGAATGCTTCAACATTCAAAACCTAGGTGACAAGCAAGTAATTTATACGATAACACCTATCCTTCAATTCAAGTAAGTAGCGAGTGTGGAGCAGGAGTTAGACTATTCCAGCTCTAAGCTCCGAACTCGCCACTACTTGCTTTTTTAACACCCACATTCTTAAATATTACCTCCATGATCAAACGACCCACATATCTTTCTCTCTACCAAGCCCGCTGGCTCTCTATGGTCGCCCTTTTGCTGACCATGACAAGCCCCCAGCTACTCGCTCAGGTAGAAGGAAAAGGCCAAATCGTGGGTCAGGTCACGGATGAAGCAGCTGATAATCTAGCCCTCCCTTTCGCCCATATTTCCCTTCGCCATTTGACCGATAGCACCTTATTTTTTGGAGCAATCAGCAATGATAGTGGCTATTATGAATTAAAGGATGTTCCCTTTGGGCTTTACGAATTGACTGCTAGCTTTTTAGCTTATGAGGATTGGCAAATGGATTCTCTTTTGCTCAGCGCTTCAACAAGCAAATTGCAGATAAGCATTCCGTTACAGAGTAGCAGCAATGTATTAAGTACGGTTGTCGTAGCGGGAAAGAAGTCGCTTTATGAAGAAAAACTGGATCGCTTGGTTTATCATGCTGATAAGGATGTAGCCAATGTTGGCGGGACAGCTACGGATGCTCTGCGTCGAATGCCCATGCTGCAAATTGATCCAAACGGCACCCCAAGTCTTAAAGGACAACAAAATATTCAGCTATTGCTCAATGGAAAACCATCGGCCCTACTAAGTGGCAATCCAGCAGATGCCCTCCGCCAAATTCCTGCCGATGCCATCAAAAAAATTGAATTGATTACCAGCCCTTCTGCCAGATATGATGCTGATGGAGTCAATGGAATCATTAACATCATCACTAAGAAACAACTGTTACAAAATTGGACTGGCCAGATCAATACGGGTGTGGGAAATAGAGGCAGCCACCTATTTGGTAGTTTGGGGAAGTCCAAAAAGAAATGGGGACTGCAAGGACAGATTGGAAGCAATTGGTTCTATAATGAAACTGACGGAAGTGCAGATATTCAGCAGCGTATTAATGGTGAATTTCAGTCATTGACTCAGCAAAGGTTTGAGGGCTCCGTAAGGGGACATTTTCTGACGAGTCAGCTCAGTATAGACTATCAAGCTGATGAGCGCAACCACTTCCAAATCAGCAGTCGATTGGCGAGCCGTGGATTGGCGAGTCAGACCAGCAGTTGGAATAATTTTGCCCTACTCCAAGCTGATTCTACCATTGTCTTTCCAGGAGAACAGCAAAGAGATATTGAATTAAACAATCGCTCCTTGGATGCGGATATCCATTTGGATTATACCCATCAGTTTAAGAAAATTAGACAGCAATTGGTCGTCTTGGCACAGTACCAGCACAACAATATGGACAATCGCTATTTCTTTGACCAATTCGACCAAAACCAAGTGCTTTATAGGGCCTATAATGATAATCCCATCACCATGAAAGCCTGGACGGCACAGGTGGATTATCAAGATCCCATCAAAAGAAAACAGCTATTGGAAGTGGGTTTGAAAAGTACTTTTCGACATACGCTCAATCAGCAACTGAATCGTTTTTCAGAGGCCACGCCCTTTCCCAATACGGAGAGCCAAACGGTTTTCCAACAACAAATCTGGGCGGCCTATGCCTCCTATGATTGGACCCTGAATCGAAATTGGCGGATTAAAACAGGCTTGCGAGCAGAATGGACCCAAAATGAAAATACCAACAGCGAATTAGACCGCCCATTTCGCGAGCAGTTCGCCCAATTATTTCCCAATATTCTGATCCAAAGAAAACTAAAAAACAATCAGGGCCTTAAATTCTTCTATCGACAAGGGATACAAAGACCCGCGATTTTTTTCCTCAATGCCAATACCGTAGAGGCGGACCCCGCTTTTATCCGCGCGGGAAATGAGGCCCTACGCCCTGAACTAAACCAACACCTGGAGAGCAGTTATCACTACTTTTTTGACAAAGGAGCCTTTGGTGCTAACCTCTATTACAATAGAACCAAAAATTGGATCAGCACCTATAGCCAATTAGTGGATGGGGCGATATTCGCTCAGTTTGACAATATTGGTCTACAGCAAAATCTGGGACTATCCACTTGGATGACCCTGAATCTCGCTTCCTCCTTTAGCAGCAATTTATCTATTGACAGCTATCGAACTTGGATACGCCCAGAATCAGAACAGATCGCTCGACAAAGCGGCTGGGTCCATCAAATCAAACTAAACGCAGACTACCAAATTAACGACGATTGGACCGTCCAATTCTTTGGCAATTGGAGCAGTCCAAGAATACTACTACAGGGAGACGAAAGTGCCTTTACCTTTCATCACCTCGCCCTTAGAAAAAACTTTAAAAACAACAAAGGCACTTGTAGCCTTGGCATAGATAATCCATTTCAAGGAAGATTAAATTGGATCACCCAAACGCGATCTCCTCAGTTTATTCAAGAGGATCAAACCTACCTCTACAATCGAGGATTGCGGCTGAGTCTATCCTGGCGCATTGGCCAACCTAAGTCCACCAACCTACAACAGAGAAAACGAAGACGCATACAACACGACGATTTGAAAGAAGATCAGCATCCTATTCACGAAAATAAACAATGGCAATAATTGACTATTATTATGAAACCACAAAACAATCAATCGAACAAGCGATCGCCTGCCAGAAGTAGTAGGTGGATCAAATGGCTGGGGCCATTTATCGGTGCCATCGGTATGGCAGTAGGGATCTGGTTTATGCTTAAAGCCAGTCAGCAAAACCTGATCGATGATGTCGCTTTCCAGCAATTGGCAAAAGATAAAAAGATCGAGCAAATTGAGATCTATCCCGATTATCAATTGGCCAGGATTCACCTCCTGCCTACGGAAAAGGAGGAGGCCAAAGAGGTACGACTCAATTTGCTGGATGCCTTACAATTCCAAAATGATTTGCGCAGCAAGGAAGCCCAATGGGGATACGAGCAGGCCATTCCCATCAAAGTGGTCCCTCCTTCCCTAATTACCTCCCCCAGATGGTTGGCCTTGTTTATCCTGGGCATCGTCGCTTGCTCTTTCTTCTACTTCAATCAGCGACGTAGAAAACAGGAGGCAGCAAAGGCCAAGGAAAAGAACAAACCCAATTTCCTCAAAGAAGCGCGTATCCCAAAGGTCTCTTTCCAGGATGTGGCAGGACTAAAGGAAGCCAAGGTAGAACTGGTGGAAATTGTCGATTTTTTGAAAAATCCACAGAAGTATACACGACTGGGAGGGCAAATTCCCAAGGGTGTTTTACTGGCAGGCCCTCCAGGCACTGGAAAGACCTTGATGGCCAAAGCCGTCGCGGGAGAAGCAGATGTTCCCTTCTACTCTCTTTCTGGAGCTGACTTTGTAGAGGTATTTGTAGGAGTGGGCTCAGCGAGAGTTAGGGACCTGTTTAAGGTAGCCAAAGAAAAAGCACCCTGTATCATCTTTATTGATGAGATTGATGCAGTTGGTCGGGCCAGAGGCATGGTCAATACACCAAGCAATAATAGTGAGCGAGAAAACACCCTTAATTCGCTATTGGTAGAGATGGATGGCTTTGACACCAATTCTGGGGTCATCATCATGGCAGCGACCAATCGACCAGATATTCTCGATTCCGCTTTGGTTCGATCTGGGCGTTTTAACCGCGTGATTAATGTAGGTATGCCCGATATTAAAGGACGGGAGGCCATCTTTCAGGTTCACCTTGCCCAGATTGCCCTTGATCAAGATGTTGAATTGCACCAATTAGCGAGTTTGACCCCTGGTTTCTCTGGTGCAGATATTGCCAATTTATGTAATGAAGCAGCCCTAGTCGCCGCTCGAAGGAATCATCGAGCAGCCAATATGAGCGACTTTCAATATGCACTCGATCGTCATATTGGTGGTTTGGAGACCAAGAGTAAGATTATCTCCCAGGAAGATCGGCAGGTAATTGCCTATCACGAAGCGGGTCATGCCATTTGCAGTTGGTATTTATCCAATGCCAGTCCATTGATCAAAGTCTCTATTGTTCCTCGCGGACAAACAGCGCTGGGTTATACCCAATATTTACCAGGAGAGAAAAAGATCAATTCCTATGATCAGCTATTTGATCAAATCGCTGTGGCACTGGGAGGACGAGTAGCAGAAGAGTTGATTTTTGATCAAGTGTATACGACAGCAAGTAGTGATCTGGAAAAGCTCACTAAGATCGCCTACAATATGGTGATGTCTTATGGCATGAGCGAAGATTTGAAACATCTGTCTTATCGAAATTGGCAGCAATACCACAATAAGCCCTTTTCTGAAAAAACGGCTGAAACCATTGATCAACAAGTACAGGAGATCATTGATCAAGCTTACCAGAAAACGCTAATCCTGCTAAAGGGAAAGAAAACGCAGTTAATGCTAATAGCCAATGCACTTTTAGAAAAAGAGGTCTTGACCTATGCGGAAATCAAATTGCTTATTGGCGAAGAACAAGCCCTACACAAAGAGCTGGAAGATTTATTAAATGCTTTATAACGTGATTAACATATAAAGAGGATCGATCTAGTGTGGATCGGTCTTCTTCTTTTTTGATCACAATTGTAATAAACCCTCTGGCAGAGCCATGAGCACCTGCTTTTTCTCCTCATCAATGTTTTGAATAAACTGCTCATTGAGTGGAATGAGCAATTCCCGCCCTTCAAAGGGTACACTGGCCATTTCTTGTTGTGGATATTCCAAGACTTCCTCAATCCTTCCTATTGGACCCAATTGCTCGTCGACCACTTGAAAACCCACACAATAGCCAAATACTAATTCATCAACTACCTCCAACTGTCTTTCCTCTTCAGGAATCAAATCCTGCTCCCTCAGTGATAGCTGACTGCCAACAATGGCCAATGCCGCTTCGCGATCATCTACTTCTTCAAATTTGAGGAGTTGGGTATGCTCCAAACTGATGTATTCAATAAAATAGGGAACAGGGGCACCATCAATGGCCAAAAAGACCACTTCTGTCTGCAACAAATCTTCTAAATACTTTGGCTCGACGTAAAATTTGAGTTCGCCTTTAATGCCGTATGTTTTTTTGGTATAACCAATTGGGATATAAGTATCCATGCCTAGAAATTTGGGGCAAAAATAGTACTTTACCGAAAATTAGTTTTATGAGATTTGCTGTTTATTTTTTACTCGCCTGCTGCTTCACCCTTCCCATCGACTTGATGGCCCAAAAAGAACAAGACAACATCGAAGAAGTACGCCAAGCCCTGGAGCGCCAAGCTGAACGCTGGAATGCTGGTGACATCGAAGGTTTTATGGAAGATTATTGGAAATCAGATAGATTGCAGTTTATCGGTCAAGATGGCATTACCTATGGCTGGAAAGCGACTTTGGAGCGCTATCAGAAAAGCTATCCCGATAAAGCGACAATGGGTAAATTGAGTTTCGATATTTTAGACATCACACAGCGAGGGCGCAAAGTCATCAGCCTGGCAGGCACTTTTTTGCTCGAACGGAAATCGGGCGACCTAAATGGCCATTTTCTGTTGATTTGGAAAAAGATCAAAGGGCGTTGGGTCATTGTCGCAGATCACACCTGCAGCTAAAACCAATTGTGACGGGTAATTTGCTGACGGATGATAAAGCCTTTCTGCGCTTTCTCTTCCCAAGGATCATCAACGATGGCCTGTGTATCCAATATGCGCATCTCTCGATAAACCAAACCAATGTTTCGGGCATATTTCTCAATGGAATAACGCAGCTCGATCGCGTTTTCATTATCAGCCTGATAAATCGTGGCAACACTATCAAACATCATCCCATTG
>JBCBDH010000381.1:0-6510 GCA_038529855.1 Bacteroidota bacterium
GGGAAAAGCATAAATAAGTAAATACTTATTGGGAACTATTAAGAAAAGTGCCCATAGTATTAGTCAGTTAAAAACAGCTACACAGTATAAAAAAACATTAGATATGCACAGTACAAATTATATTCTCGGATTCACGCTGGCAATGACCACTTTGGTGGCCTTGGCCTTATCTGGATTGTTCTATGCCACGCAGAGCAAAGCGAAGCAAAACGAGGCGGTATTCAACAAAAGAGCCGTGCTCAAGGCAGTGAGTACCTATCTTGATAAAGACGTTGATGATATGTCAGATGAGGAAGTCATTAATATATTCGAAGAGCAAGTTAAGCAGTATGTACTCAATATGGAGGGAGAGGAAGTAGAAGCACAGGTGGTAGTTGATGCTGGACATAAGGGAGGTAGAGCGGAAGATATTGATATGGCTAAAGAGAAGAAAAAGCCAGAAGCGGATCGACTTTTACCGCTGTTTGTTTTTAATAGCCCAAAAGGAGACAGATTGCATATCGTATCGATCAGAGGGAATGGTCTTTGGGATGAGATTTGGGGCAATGTGGCCATTAGCCATGAAGGGACAAAGCAAGCGATGGTCGTTGGAGCCACCTTTGATCATAAAGCTGAAACACCTGGTTTGGGCGCAGAAATCAAGGATAATCCAAGTTTCCCCGCTCAATTCAAAAATAAGCAACTCTATAAGGACGGTGAATTCAAATCAGTGGTCGTACGCAAGGGAGGAGCCAAAGACAAGAGTTATGAAGTCGATGGTATCTCTGGAGCTACAGTAACTAGTGATGGAGTGACGGAGATGTTGTACAGAGGGATTAAGTACTACGAGCCTTTCTTCGAAAAGCTTGGTGATGCTTCCTCCAAACCGCTTGGAGCTCGATAAACCGCATTCATTAAAATTACAACTCAATCTATCATAAAAGATGGCAGAAACAATAGTTCAACAGGCGCCAGTAAAAGAGAAAGAACCGATCTTTGGTAAAAAAGAACGGCTATTACTTACCGATCCTTTAAATGATAATAATCCAATTACGGTACAGGTATTGGGTATTTGTTCCGCATTGGCGGTAACTACGCTGGTTTATCCATCTATCGTGATGGCGATTGCCGTAGTTTTCGTATGTGCCTTTGCCAATTTATTTACTTCGCTATTGCGAAACGCGATCCCCAAGCAGGTGCGTATGATCGTTCAATTGGTCATTATCGCTACACTGGTAACGGTGGTCGAATTGGTTTTGAAAGCCTATAACTATACTGTATACAAGCAGCTTTCTGTATTTATTGGTCTGATCATTACCAACTGTATTGTGATGGGTCGTTTGGAAGCTTTTGCGATGGCCAATAAGCCTTGGCGCTCTTTCCTCGATGGCTTGGGCAATGGCTTGGGATATGGCGCTATTTTGATTGTTGTCGCCTTGATTCGCGAGATTTTTGGTAAGGGAACCTTGTTTGCAGGTAGTCCTTTTGAGATTTTCCTCATTGGAGCCAATAATGAAACAACATCTTATTTGATCAATACGGCTGCTGAAAGTGGTTTGGGAACCTGGTTTAGCTGGTATGCGAATAATAACTTGATGGTACTACCCGCAGCGGCGATGTTCATCATTGGTATATTGATTTGGATTCAGCGTAGTTACAATACCAAATTGGTAGATATTTCATAAACAAACAATCAGCAAACACGACTATTCAAATTCTTCGATATGGAATTTATCAATATTTTTATAAAGGCGGCTTTCATTGAGAACATGGTTCTAGCTTATTTCCTGGGGATGTGTTCTTACCTGGCGGTATCCAAAACAGTGAATACGGCCTTTGGTCTAGGACTTGCCGTTATCTTTGTACTGGGTATCACCATGCCGATTAACTGGATGATCTCCAACTTTTTACTGAGTGAAGATGGAATTTTAGGGGTGGATTTAACTTTTTTACGGTTTATTCTCTTTATCGCTGTAATCGCTTCTATGGTGCAGTTGGTGGAAATGATTGTAGAAAAAGTATCCCCTTCTCTATACAACTCTTTGGGTATCTTTTTACCATTGATTACGGTAAACTGTGCGATTCTGGGTGGATCGCTTTTTATGGTAGCCAGAGAATATACCTTTGTCAATTCTATCGCCTTTGGTTTAGGAGGTGGTTTTGGCTGGTTCTTAGCGATTATTGCTATCGCGGCTATTCGCGAGAAGATTCGCTACTCTAATGTTCCTCCAGCCCTTCGCGGTTTGGGGATGGCTTTTATCCTCACTGGTTTGATGGGGATTGCATTTATGAGCTTGATGGGTATTGACCCAGAAGCGCTAATGGGAAATTAATTAGTGTATTTACTAATACAATACTGTCAGAGATATGTTACTATTTAGTGTTATTCCGATCATAAAGGCAATTGGGGTTTTCAGTTTTGTGATTATTCTGTTGGCCTTTATGTTGATTTATGCTCGCAAGAGATTAGTGCCACAGGGTGATGTGAAGATTGTGGTTAATGGGGATGCAGAAAATCCCATCCTGGTCCAACCAGGATCATCTCTGCTTGGAGCCCTTTCTGATAGAAATATCTTTTTACCTTCTGCTTGTGGTGGCGGTGGAACTTGTGCCATGTGCGAATGCCATGTCGACAAAGGAGGAGGAGATGTATTGCCAACAGAACTCAACCACTTGTCGCGTAAAGAGGTGGCGGAAAACATGCGTTTGGCCTGTCAGGTGAAGGTAAGAGAAGATATGGAAATTCGCATTCCTGAAGAGATCTTTGGTATCAAGAAGTGGGAATGTACCGTGAAATCCAATTATAATGTGGCCACCTTTATCAAAGAGTTTGTGGTGGAATTGCCACAAGGGGAAGTGCTCGATTTCCAATCAGGTGGTTATATCCAGATTGATGTACCCGTTATTGAGGTCGACTATAAAGAAATGGATATCGAACCGCATCCCGATGATCCTTTCGGTCCTGATAAATTCCGCAGCGAATGGGATGATTATCAATTGTGGGGGCTTAAGATGAAGAATGATGAACCTCAATTCCGCGCCTATTCTATGGCGAATCACCCAGCAGAAGGAAATATCGTGATGCTCAATATTCGTATCGCTACTCCTCCGCCACAATGGAAGTTTACTAAAAATGCAGAAGGAAAAAGCGTCCGTGAGTTTGATGGCTATATGCCCGTTAATCCTGGGGTATGCTCTTCCTATGTTTTTGATAGAAAACCTGGCGATAAGGTGACTGTTTCTGGTCCATATGGAGAATTCTTCATCAAACCGACCAAGAAAGAAATGGTTTACATAGGTGGTGGGGCTGGTATGGCACCCTTGCGCTCTCATCTTTTCCACCTCTTCCACACTTTAAAGACAACGGATAGAAAAGTTTCTTACTGGTATGGTGGACGTTCGAGAAGGGAGTTGTTCTACACCGATCACTTTAGAAAGATCGAAAAGGAATTTCCTAACTTTAGCTATCACATTGCCCTGTCTGATCGAGCGATGTTAGAGGCAGATGGTTGGACGACGAAGAAAGATATCGACGATAAGGAAGGGGAAGGCTATGTGGGCTTTATCCACCAGGTATTACTCGATAATTACCTGAGTAAGCACCCAGAGCCAGAAGAAATCGAATATTATTTCTGTGGACCTCCACTGATGAATGCAGCCGTGATCAAGATGCTTGATGATCTTGGAGTCCCCGAGGAAAATATCTCCTTTGATGATTTTGGTGGATAAGCACCATTTCAGCCAACTCAAAAAAGACCTTTCGATTCCCTTCGAAGGGTCTTTTTTTATTCCTCAATCAATGTATGGATATTGACTCGACGATTGATCCAGCGGGGTCTTTGATCATTTACCTCTCCCTTGCCTTCAATCGTTAATTTCTCAATGTGGATACCTTTATTTTTTAGATAGGTTGCTACGGCATTAGCTCTTTGCTCAGACAGCAGGAGATTGTATTGATTGGAGCCTATATAATCGCAATAGCCCACCAAATTGACTTTGGTATAGCCATGTCGAATGAGGTTACTGGCATAACTGTCTAGTTTTTCTTGCTCAGAGCTTTGCAGGATATTTTCATCAAATTCAAAAAAAACTTCTGCGGAACGCAGTAAATCATCGGGCACTCGCCCTACCACAACTGGCGTATCTGGGACTGTGATATTGAGCGGTTGTAATAATATTTCCAGTTGGTAAAAATCCTTATTGTCCCAAACTGGAATGTCAATGGCATTTTGATAAAAGGAATAGCCCGTTTCAAAGATGTGAAAGCGAAATAGCTCATCAGCAGGAAGACAAAGAAAAAAGCGTCCATTGGCATCCGTACGAACCGCGCGTTTATTCTTAATGCGCAAGGTCGTCTCAACTGGTGCCCTACTAATCGAATCTTTAACAAAACCTTCCACCAAGGTCATTGGATGGCTTTCCAATTCTTCGGAAAGTTCAAAGCGGTAAATATCCATGCCTCCCTGCCCACCTCGTCTGTTAGAAGAAAAATAGCCGATTTGCCCATCTGCGGAGAGGAAAAAGCCCAATTCGCGATAGGCAGAATTAACGGGCTGCCCCAAATTGATTGGGCGCTCCCACTGGCTTTGTTCGTCCAGGCGACTCAGAAAAATATCCTGCTCTCCAAGCCCTGGATGACCCGTAGAGGAAAAGTAGAGAATACGGCTGTCATTACTGATGAAAGGCGCTTCTTCGTCCTTGGCTGTATTGATTTTTGGGCCGAGATTTTGCGCTGGACTCCAACTGTTATCCGTTTGTCGATAGCTTACCCAAATATCTGTTCCCCCATAGCCTCCTTCGCGATTACTGGCAAAGTAAAGCGCACTCCCATCACAGCTTACGGAGGCCTGCGATTCCCAAAAGTCCGTATTGGGATGTCCGTCCAGGGCTTGGGTCCATTCTATCTGACCCGCTTGGGCCTTAGCCTCCTGGATATCACAAGTCCCTTTCACTTCCATTCGGCCACAGGCGGTAAAAAACATGCGCTGGCCATCGCGGGTCATGGTACACATACCCTCATTCTGAGGGGTATTGAAGCTGCTGTCAACAGCTTGTCCCTGCAGCCAGATCGAATCAGCAGCGCGACTAAAGTAGAGGTCTTCATCTGCTTGTATTCGACGCGTATAGTAAAGAATATCTTGCCTATTGGTTAAAAAGGGAAAATATTCATCCGCGGGGCTATTGATCGAATCGCCTAAATTGACGATGGATTGGATATTGTGGTATTGGATGGAATCGCGAGCGTAGCGACAGTCGCGAATATTGGCAGAGAGGCGATTGAGGTATTGTTTTTCAATATCCTGCTCGTGTCGACCATTATAACCAAAGTTTTCGGCCTCTTGATCTTGTAGGGACTGGAAGCGAAGATAGAATTGTAGCGCCTTATTGTATTGCCCATCGTTGTAATACATTTGGGCGCAGTTGTAGTAGACGACCCTGGAAAAGAAGGGATGACGTTCGATGATCTTTTCCAACTCTGCTGCTGCTTCTGGGTATCGACCCTGTAGCTCATAAGCAGCGGCCAGACCACGGAGGGCTGGGGGATAGCTACTTTTGAGTTGGAGGGCTTCTTGAAAACCTTCGATTGCCGATTCATATTGTCTGTTCAATAATGCTTTTTCAGCTTTCTCGCACCACTGATTAACCATAGGAGGCAGCTCTTCACTTGGCGGATTCCCCTTTTGCTGTGCCAGTATAGGGAGCAGACAAGCCCCCCACCACATCAATATCCAAAGCCATAGTTTTTTGTTCACGGTAGGCAATTTAATCCATTTCTTAAAAATACCCCTTTCAGTAGATTTAACCCAATGCTAAGGGCTTTTTGAAACCAAATTGCCGCGTGAACTGTTCACAAACCCGTATATTCGTGCGCAAATCGGTTGGCCTGGTTCGTCCAATTTAACTCAATCTCTGCAGTTTATGACTAAATCAAAAAAATACCTGATCACTTCAGCTCTGCCCTATGCCAATGGTGCCCTTCACCTTGGACATTTGGCGGGAGCCTATCTTCCAGCTGATATCTATGTGCGCTATCTGCGCCTGTTGGGAAAAGAGGTGCTTTTTGTTTGTGGTTCTGATGAACATGGTGCTGCCATTACCTTACGCGCCAAAAAAGAGGGGCGCTCTCCAAGAGATATTATTGATAAGTATCACCACCTGAATAAGTCGACCTTTGAAAGATTGGGTATTTCCTTTGATTATTACCACCGCACGAGTGAGGCCCTACATTACGAAACCTCACAGCAGTTTTTTAAAAAGCTCTATGATCAGGGTGGAGAGTTTGAAGAACATACCAGCGAACAGTATTTTGATGAAGAATTTCAGCAGTTTTTAGCTGATCGCTATATTGAAGGGACCTGTCCTAGCTGTGGTTTTGAATCGGCCTATGGTGATCAATGTGAAAATTGCGGCTCTACCCTTTCTCCCACAGAACTTAAAAGTCCACGTTCTCGTCTCAGCGGTAAAACGCCTATCCTCAAATCCACCAAGCATTGGTATTTCAAATTGGATAAACACGAAGCCTGGCTACGC
>JBCBDH010000382.1:0-6502 GCA_038529855.1 Bacteroidota bacterium
CCCTTAAAGAATTCGCTGCCAATCGCGATACGGTCATTTATTTCAAAAATGCACCAGATTCTATCCGTAATCGGGTAAGCCATCCCGAGCTACTCGATCGCATTTCCGTTCGGCAAAAGAGCAATGAAAAGGAAGGGATTATGTTCTTTTCCTTTAACCTAGATTTCAACAAAGTCGAAGAAATCAGTCAGTTCCTTTCCGATTTGGACAAGCTGCAAGGCAGTAATCCAATGGGGAATAGCCTGGGCGGCGGTGGGCTTATCCCAACCGCAGATGCCAATACACAGATCTATAAATACAAAAAATGTACCCTTGAACGCCTTCCCGATAAAAAGAAGCCCGACCAGCAACTCAACGAACAGGACTTGGCCATGGCCAAGATGATGTTTGGTACGGCCAGTTATAAGACCATCTATCACTTTCCCGGCAAAGTAAAAAAGGTGAGTAATGACAAAGCGCGTATTGGAGAAGATCGCAAATCAGTGATCTTGGAAGTCCCTATGTCAGAGGTACTGGAAGGAAAAGCTGAATTCGCTAATACCATCAAATTCAAGAAGCGATAAAGCGCTAGCCTATGATCAACAAACTCAAAAAAACCATCCAACAAGCTGGCGAGACCATTCGGGAACAAGCCAGCTCCATTGGTGAGTCTGCCCTGGATCGCACCTATGATCTATTTGAAAAATGGGCTGAAATCTTTCCCCGCTTGGAAGCCTATGGTCTTGAGATTCAGAGCTTTGGAATTAGTGCAGCGCTTAGTCCTTCGATGGAAGTGGTACTCACAGGCCCTTCAGCAGACTTTACCATAGATCGAGTCAATGAAATTTTGGAGGAATGCAAGGACAGTACCATCCTGTCCTCTGTATTTCGCACCATCAAGACAACCCGTGATATCCACGAAAAGGCCAAAGCCCCTTTGTTTGAGGATATGCATGTAAAAATTACGGTGAAGATTCCGCCTGAGATTAAGGTAATCTTAGGAGAGCCAAGTTTGTTGTAAGGAAAAAGTATTTGCTAAAAAAATAGCCTAATTGGTAGGGGATCAATAGGTCTAAACTGTCTTAATAACAACGGTTAACATTTAAAACAAGAAAAAATGAATTACCAGTTGTTTCCCATGCTTTTAAGCCTATTGATTTTGTTTTCCTGTGGAAAAGACGAGGAAATCGATCCAGTAAGCAATGATCCAAATCCCACCACCTCCACCACCAATAAAATTATGCCCTTGGGGGCCTCCAGGGTAGAAGGTGCTCGCCCCTATTTTGAAAGTTATCGCTACGAACTTTGGAAAGACCTTCAGGATGGTGGATGGAACTTCGATTTTATTGGAACGGTCGACGACGAGACTTCCTATCCAGTATATAATGGCCAGAGCTTTGACGATGACCACGAAGGCCGTGGTGGATGGACCTCTGGTCAAATATTGAACGAAATCAATGATTGGCTCAGTCAAACTGGGGCGCCAGACATCGTCTTGTTTAGTTCTCCTGGAGGAAATGATGCCCTTCTAAATTTGTCTTATGATCAAGCCATCGCCAATATCAATGGAATTATTGATGCCCTTCAAGCGGCCAATCCCAATGTGACCATCATCATTGAACAAATGGCTCCTGGTCAAACGGCCATCATGACGCCACAGCTGACCAACTATTTTAATCAGATGCAACAGGATGTATTGACCATTGCTAATCAGCAATCGACTGCTGTTTCCAAAGTTATTACTGTAGATATGTATACTGGATTTACGGACGATCTCTTGGCAGATGATGTGCACTATAATGAAGCTGGAGCGGTTTTTATCGCTGACCGATACTATAATGTTTTGGTCAATATTCTAGAGCAGTGATATTATTTTCAGCTAATAACAGCCAAAATTCGTCACAGACCTTCTCTATTTTGAAAAAAATGAAAAGCCCTCATCTCTCAGATAATGCTTATATAAGTATTCTTTGATACATCAAAAAGCATCAATCAGTCTTATATATATTTCCATTTATGGGCATAATTAAGGTTGACTATTGGGGATACTTTTTTCTCCTTGTACACTCCTTTTTCAAGACTGGTACAAAGTTCCCTGTTTGGGAGGAGGGCTTTTTTAATTCTAGCACACTATTTGATTTTAGCAGGATAAGCAAACGCCCCAAATTGATTATTAACACACATAACCAAAGGCCAACAATGGCCGAACCATGAAGATGAATAGTTTGCATCCAGTCAAAAACCAAGCTCCCATTGTCGAGAATATCTATGGGATCATAGATACCAAAATCCAATACATCGACTACCAAACCAATCAAATTGTTAGCACCATCACTGGCGTCGATTTTCAGCGTGTTCAGAAGCCAGATATTGAAGTGGGTATGCTGAACGACTTCAACTTTGCCCACAATGGAGGAGATAGTTTTATCACCCTTATGGCAGAGTACAGCAAAAGCAAAGCCCTACTGCTCTTGATGAGAACGGAGTTGGACCAAAAAAATGCACAGGCTGTATTGGATCTATTGACAGACAACAAGTTTATCCACTTTTCAGAAGTACAATTGCTTCAAAAGCTCAAAACAGCTGGTTTATCAGAATAATTTTTAGGCGATTCAAATAATAATTTTTAGATTAGCCAAAAAATATTTGCAAGATACGTCTAATCCTTATATTTTTGACTTATTGTTTGATCAATAGCTTAAAACTAGATGGACTATATCAAGACCTATCTTTTACCAACACTCATCTTACTTCTCTTACTGCCCATCACTATATGGGGTCAATCTGCTACAATCCAAGGAACGATTCGTGCAGATGAAGAAGCCCTGGGCTTTGCCACGATCCAAATCAAGGAATTACAAATAGGCACCAGTGCTGATGCCCATGGTTTTTATCAATTCAAAGCACTAGAGGCTGGGAAGTATACCTTGATCGTCTCTTATGTGGGATTTCAAGAACAGCAACAAAGCATCAGGGTCGCATCAGATAGCCAAGCACAATTGGATTTTTCTCTGGATGCCACCCAGATGATGGAAGAGATTGTCGTGACGGGAACGATGAAGCCGACCTATGTCAGTGCCTCACCAATTAAAGTCGATGTAGTTACTGCCAAACAACTCAACACCTATCTTCCTGCAGCAGCTTCGTCTATTGTTGAAGGCGTGAGCTTGGTCAATGGAGTTCAGGAGGTGGTGGCTTGTGGAGTTTGTTATACTAATAGCATCAGTATCAATGGTTTAGAGGGCGCTTACACGGCTATTTTGATGGATGGCAGCCCGATCTATGGCAATTTAGCAGCCGTTTATGGACTCAATGGGATTCCCAATATGATCATTGATCGCTTTGAGGTGATTAAAGGGCCAAGTAGTACCTTGTATGGCTCAGAGGCGGTAGCAGGCGTAATCAACATCATCACTAAAGATCCTGAGAAACAACCTTTGCTATCAGTTGATCTTATGGGAACTTCTTATCGAGAAAGTTATGGCAACTTTGCCTTAGCGCCAAAAATCGGTAAAAGCAGTGGCTTTATTGGCGTGAACTATGCCTATGCCAATAGCTTTGATGATGCCAATCAAGACGATTTTGGGGATGCGGTCAACCTGGATCGAATCTCTTTGTTTTCTAAATGGAAGATTCACAGAAAGAGCGGAAAGCAGTTTAGTCTGGCTGGTAAATACTATTATGAGGATCGCAGAAATGGTATTCGGGAGTTTATGGAAGATCGCGCTTATCGCGAATTGCGCGGCAATGATGAGATCTACGGGGAAAGTATCTATACCAAAAGAGGAGAAATTTTTGGCACCTACGAGTTCAAGCTCCCTACTGATCTTAAGGTCGATTTCTCCTTATCGCATCACTTCCAGGATAGCTACTATGGCAGCGATTACTACGAGGCGACCCAAAGTATTGCCTTTGCCAATCTGATTTGGAACATTGGACATGGTAAACACGATATTATAGCTGGAATGACAAGCCGTTTTCAATCCTACGACGATAATACCATCGCTACCAGCCAACAAACGGCCAATGGCATTTGGGAAAATTTGGCCGATCGGCAATTCATCCCTGGGCTATTTATCCAAGATGAATTTCGCGCCAACGATCGCTGGACGCTTTTAGGGGGCGCCCGTCTGGATCACTACAATAGACATGGCTTTATTTTCGCCCCTCGTCTTAATGTCAAATTCAAGCCTTCCGATTGGACCACCATTCGTTTTAATACTGGAACGGGCTTTCGCATCGTCAATCTCTTTACAGAGGACCACGCCTTTGTCACAGGACAGCGCACCGTCGAAATTCGGGAAAGCCTCAATCCAGAGCGCTCTGTCAATGCCGCTATGAATATCAATCAGGTATTCACCCTGGGCAAGGGTTCAGGGACTATTGATTTAGAAGCCTTTTATACTCATTTTCACAATAAGATCATTCCAGATTACGACGATCCCAATAAGATCATTTATGCCAATTCAAATGGCTATGCACAGTCTTATGGCGTGGGTGCTAGCGTGGATTACCGCATGGTGTTTCCCTTGTCTTTTAATGCTGGCTTTAATTTGCAACGAGTCAGACAGGTAGAAGAGGAGGAAACGGGAGAATCCGTCAGCAGCGCCATTGAATTTGCGCCCAATTGGACGGGGATACTTACCGCCAATTATCAATGGAAGGAAAAGGGCTTGACCTTTGCTTATACAGCTAGGCTAACTGGCCCTATGGCTCTACCTGAGGTATTTGACCTGGATGAAAATGGCCAACTACTGCCTACTTCCAGATCGACTTCTTCTGATCCATTTTCCCTACACGACCTACAGATTGGCAAGCGCTTTAACGATACTTGGGAAGTATACGGCGGCATCCAAAATTTGTGGAATTATCGACAATTTGATTCGCCTTTGGTGGGCTTTAATGATCCAAATGCCCCTGCTGGATTTAGTGATTTCTTTGATACTTCTTATGCTTATGCACCCAATCAGGGTCGCGAATTTTACCTTGGTGTAAGATGGAATATGGGTCGCTAGTTGCTTATCCCTTTCCTAAAAAAGCTAAGCCCTGACTGTTCAGAACAGCAGGGCTTAGCCTATTATCTACTAATTTGAATCTGTTTTAATACGTATTTGAGTCCTCAGTCAAATAAGTCTTCACCTCTTCTCCTTCCCCACTTGACTTTCAGAATAGCAAATTACTTAATAAAACGTAATTAAGATTAGCTTAATTAGATTTTATCTAAATAATTATGCTGCAAATGTAATGGAAATGACCTTATTTCACAATGCTTATCCTCCTCTAAATCAAAACCCTTGATAAATAACTAATTCTCTAATAATCAGGAGTAATTATAGGCTACCTAATTTGAGGCATTCCGTCTTGTTGGTGTTAGCATATACCTGCTTGGGCGGGAAGCCCTGGCGGAGTGAATGGGCTCACTCCGACAATTGCGGGAAGGCCAATCTAAGCTATTTTTTGTTGTAGGGTTTTGCGAAATTATCCTAATGACTCTGCTTTTGAGGCTAGCGCGCAACTGTCGGACTGACCCCGCTTGGGCGGGAAGTCAGTCCGACAGGCAGCCCATCAACGATGCAATTCGAGGTAACCACTAAATTGTCGACTTACCTCTCCGCTTATTTCTAGTAGATAATAATAGGTGCCGTCTGGTACTTGCTTGTCTACATCCCAACTGCCATCCCAATCGTTTCGATAGCCCGTAGTTTTGTAAATCAGGTTACCCCAGCGATTGTAGATGCTCAACTCATTTTCTGGGAAGTCCTCAATATTGGCAATATAGAAGACGTCGTTGACCCCATCATCATTGGGCGATACAGCGGTAAATATGACGATGTCTATACATTCTATCCAGATAAATACCGTTGCCGTATCGCATCCGTTTGGTGTGCAAACGACATAGGTAAAGGAATCTTCTCTTTCACAAAATAGATCACTCGCATTATAAGTCACCGAACAATCCAGATTGACTTCATTGGGGTTCCCTGGTGTTCCTATGGTTCCGTATAGAGGTGGATCGAGGATAAAGACATCTGTTAGTCCACCAAAGAGGGTATCGTTTTCTTTGATGTTGATCACGATAGGGGTACCAATGGTTGTGGTATCTCTATCGTCAACGGCTACTGGTGGCTCAAAATATTCGATGACCGAAATACAGAAAAAGGTCGTATCACAAATACCAAACTCATCACAGACTTCTATACAAGCCGTATCCATCCCAATTTCTATGCCCTCAAAAGAAACGCAGTAATTTACTGGATCGAGGAAGAAACCAGAAAATTCTCCAAATTCATCCTCACAGAAATTCTCAATAGAAACTGGATCACCAGGTAGCATATCCGTATCAATACAAACCGTTTTGGCTTGGTTGACAAAGACCGAATCGCAGACCCATATACTCGTCAGAAGCGAGGAATCCAATACGTGAATGTAGAAATTCAGGGTATCGCAAATCCCCAGATCATCGCACATTTGTATACAGGCCGTATCCGTTCCTGGCGTTATACCCGCATAGGTGACACACCGG
>JBCBDH010000383.1:0-6500 GCA_038529855.1 Bacteroidota bacterium
CAACGAATGTATTTAGTCGCCTGGACTTTGATCGCCATACGGGCACAGTACGAGCCAATGCTGATACGGTCACCACAACCCTGCCTTATAATTTCTACAACACCAGTATGAATGAGTTTGAGTGGGATATGCAAAAGGAAAAGGTCACTTTTCGGGGTAGGGAAGAACGCCTGGGTTTATTTCGCTCGCTCAACCCAGAGCAAGACGGCTTACAATTTGAAGGTCGTGCGGCTGACTATAACCTCACGACCAATGAGCTAACCATAGATGGCGTACCCAGGATTTTTTCTGCGGATGCCTATATCTATCCCAGTGATGGAGTCGTGAAGATTCGTCCTGGCGGCATCATGGAAAGCCTGGAAAATGCTCGCATTGAACTGGATACTGCTACCCAATACCACACCATCCTTCGCGCCAATGTCGAAATTCAAGGCGCAAAGCAATACAAAGCCACTGGTTTTTATGAATACCCAGTGGGCAGCCGTCAGCAAGAGATTCAATTTACCAATATCCAGGGCCAACCAATGGGTAAGGGAAAAAGAAGCGAACGTGCTGTCCATACTCGAGCTAAGGGAAGCGTAGCGGAGAGTGATGATTTCTACATGGATGAAAAATTGAAATTTAGCGGAGAAATCAGCTTAAACGGAGAGGAAAAGGCGCTCCAGTTTGACGGTTTTGCACAAATACAATCTGACCAATTGCCCAATAGTCATTGGTTTTCTATCAGTTGTAAAGCTGATCGCCACGATCTGGCTATTGCCTATGATGCTCCAAAAGATCCCCAAGGTCAGGCGCTGCATACAGGTATCTATCTCAGTAAGTCAAATGCCCAGCTTTATCCAGCTATTCTATCGCCCCTTCAATTTCATCGCGATCGCCCCATCATAACCACCAAAGGATTGCTTCGCTATGATGTCCAAAAAGACCTCTTTGAGATGGGCGATTCGCTCAAGCTGGCCTCTGGTGTCAAGTATGGCAATAAACTCAGCCTCAATAATCAAAATGGCGAGCTTATCGCAGAGGGCCAATTTGAGGTTGGATCAGGCTTGGATTATATTGACCTGACTGTTGTAGGTCAAGCCAAACTAGAGACACAAGCTGATGCACAAGTCAAATTTGACTGGCTGGCGGGTATTGATCTCCAAATCCCTGAAAAGTTGCTCAAAGTCATCGCCACTGATTTACAAGCCAGTAGTTTTGATGCACAAGTCATCGATTACCGCCAAGGCACTGAATTTTACGAAAAGGCATTATCTGAATTGATTCCCGATGCCAAATCCCTACACTATGCCATCGCCAATATGAAAACCCAGATGCTGGATTTACCCGATCAATACGATACTTATAGCCTATTTTTTAGTCATCTTCCAATGGTCTGGCATTCTGAATACCAGTCCTTCATCTCCGCTCGCAAAAAACTGGGCTTAGGCAGCATCGCTGGCATACCCATCAATCGCTGGCTCACTTCCTATGTTGAATTTAAAATGCCGAGCAATGAGGATGACCGCGTCTACATCTATCTAAAATCTCCAAGTGACTATTACTATTATTTCTCCTATCGCCAAGGGGTTTTATCAACAGTGTCCAATAATGAAAAATACAATGCAGCGGTTGAAGGCTTAAAGAAAAAGGAAAAGTCTCGCAAAATGGAAGACGGTGAGCTCTATGAAATCCAATTGGTGGAGACCACCCGTGCACAGCAGCTTATTGCTCGAATGAAAGCAGCAGTTGAGTAGCGAATATCAAGAACAGCTTGCATGCAGCCTCTCGGACCCACTCTAGGTGAGTCCGAGAGTTGCGGGCAAGCCCCATCTCATTTACTTTTTATTAAATCAGATATTTTCCTCATCAACTATCCTCCCTTGATCCTCTCATTCTTCTAGCAAAAGCAGTCCTTGCTTTGACGAACTCAATTCTACGAATAGTACGGGCCGCCCTGTCGGACTGACTCCCCGCCAAAGCGGGGTCAGTCCGACAGTTGCGCGCAGGGTCAGTCCGCCAGTTGCGCGCAGGGTCAGTCCGCCAGCGCGCCCCCCTGCTAAACAAGGCCAAAACGCCTACTAATCCGCCATTTAAACCCTGATTTTGGTACGATTTTGGTCGCTAATCGACTGATGAGTTGGTTCTATTGGCGAACCAATTCGGATTTTTGATTTTTGTAAAGCTTATGTATTTGTTAATGAAGGACTTATACATACGTTTTGCTCCCCGAATGTTGATAATATTGTTTAATCCCATTGATCCTTTTTAAAGACCTGACAAAAACAAATGCCAATGAACGAATGGGAAGCGGGTTTTTGAGAACGATTTTATTTAAACATTCCCCTTCTATGGAAAAAAAACTACGGATACTACTCCTCTTGGCCTTACTCATTCCCCTCTCTCAGGCTAATCTCCGCGCACAGGACAACCTACTGGTCGAGTACGAAAGTGCCGCTACCGTTCCCGATTTTTTGAACATTTGTGGTGACCCAGACGATGAGACCGTTGTCATTCGTGTCAATGGCGCCTCGCCTAGTCTTCGTCAGAATATTCAAGCCACTGCCAATCTATTTGAAGGCGTCGCTTTTGTGGCTTTGGATGCAGGCAATACAACGGCTGGTGTGACGGTCGACGCTACTGATCCCAATCGCCCCATTTTTAGTATTCCTGACTTAAGCCCTTCTGGCACACCTTCCGTTAGAATCAGCTTCTCTGTGGCTGCTAATTGTGATTACTCTGATACCTTGGCCATCAATGATGCCATCGTCGTTTTTGATACCTGGACATTTGACTATCAGATGGGCGGTAGCAACTTGACTGAAACAGACGCCAATTCCGAATACCGCGATGCTTTTGCCGTGCCTTCTTTTACGATGGATGTGGAAAATCTATTTGGCCCAGCTCGCGAAGGAGATTGCTTTTCCAGAGATATTGTACTGACCAACAGTGGTTTGGACGGTTTTGTCGATACGATTTTTTATGAAAATGTACAGGGACCAGATGTCTATATTAGCGATATCTTGGTCAATGGAATTCCTACGCCCTTTACCAAACAAATCTTGGGAACAGGAGACACTTCGATTACTTTGATTATCGACGGAACCCATTTCCCCCAAAACACCATTGGAGCAGGTTTTGGAGATGGAGACGTCTTTTTTGATCCTGATGAAACCGTTCGAATTACCGAGAATCTTTGCGTTTTATCTTGTGATAATGGCCGAACCAGTACCCATAATGCTTCTTGGGGCTGTGGGGGATTGGCTTGTGATGTGATTACAGTGGATGACTTTCTACGGATTGGAGAAGGGGAGGCGAATGCTGGATTTTTCAATGCAGGTTCTCTGATGGATATTGATGCAGGATATTGCCAGGCGGGTCGTTCCGTGGTGACTTTTGTGAATGATGGGGTAGAGGTAGACCCTGGATTTGGAGCCATGTTGAATGTTTCGACGGGCATTGGCCTGGGTTTAGGCATTGGAGGAACAGATTCTTTGGGGATGGAAGACAATGGTTTTCGAATCACTGCAATGAGTATTGCTGGGGTGAATATTCCTACGCCCAATTACTTTAATCGCTTGGATAGCAATACCTTATTTACGGTTGATCCAGATGGAGCAGGCTTTGGTTTGGAGGATTTGGATGGCGATGGCTATTTTGATGATTTGGCCATTAATGAATCCATTGAGTTGATTGTTTCTTATGAATTTGACTGTAGTCAAGCCCAAGAGGCAGGAGCGGATTCTACCTGTGCCAATGACTTCAATACCCAGTTTAGCGCCTACATCGAACACACCAATTCTTGTAATGATCGCGTACTATTTTTTCAGCAGGCTTATTACAGCAATTCCAATGTGCGTTCAGAACTGCTCAATTTTACGGATCCAGATGCTTTTGTCGAAGAAGATACCTTCTACATCACCCATTTTCAAAATCGCGCTATTCGCTTTTTTGATAAAAACTGTGGCAATAATGAAGTGATTATCGTCAATGTCGTCCTTCCAATGGGCGTCAGTCCCATCATTTCCGAAACCAATCTGATACAAACCTCAACGCTGCTGCCCTTACTCAGCAACAGCACCTCTAACGATACCTTAACCCTAACCTTTGACGCCTCCGTCGACCCCTTTCCCAATGGCGAATACAGCCTAACGATGGCCTTTATGGCCGATTGTACCACCCCTCTGGGGACCACAGAGTTTCCAACAGATATGTCTTTCTACTGTCCCACTTGCGACTGTAGTCACCTCTGGTTTTGTGGCGATTTGCCAGGCCCAACCTTACACGCCAATGTTCCGCCTTGTCCACCCTCCGTCTTTTCTTGCCCTGAAGGTCTTCGAACCTATGATTTTACCGTCGACAGGACTACTTTTGGCTATACTGATAATACCTACACTACACCCATTGATCCAAGTCTAGCCAATGAAAAAGTGGCTATTTCTTGCGATTCAGTTCGCATGAGCATCCGTTCAGTCGTGGGAGATACCCCAACTAATGACAGCATTGGTGTAGTCATCACTTATGATAATATAGATGAAACCTACTCCACAGACCAAACCTTCCTCTTTGATGCTGGAACCCTGCGGTTAACGAATGGGGGAATGGAGTTTTTCTGCCCAGTAGATGCCTCCATGATGACCCATACGACAGTGGATTCCAGCCAGCAATTGCGTTTTGATTTACACAGTTGTTTGACAGGATTGGGACTGACCCTGGTGGCAGGAGATACTGTAGAGTTTATCGCTGATTTCTCCTTAAATCCTGATGGCCCTTATCTGGTGGAATTCCTGGAAGTCCCCAATTTCCGAGCCTATGCCTTTGGCGCTATTGATGGAACAGAGTATGCTTGCGACAATTTTGGTGAAGTCTTCAATATTGCCAAGAACAATACCGTTTTTGACTTTCCCAACTCGCTCAACTTCCCTACAGGCTGTCAGGAAACCTTCCTGCAATACCGCTTGGTGACCATCAATAACGACTTCACGGATTGGTTTGGCCCTGAAATTCGCCAAATGCTCAAAATCGACTCGATCAGCTTTACCTATGATCCAGCTATTTTAGAAGCTTTTAGCGTATTTGAACCCCAGGTATTGATCGAAGATCATCCCATTCACGGAAGTAATTTCTTCTCCGTCCCCTTATTCGATTCCTCTGGGACTTACACGGCTTATTTTGATACCTTAACCAGCGTCCCCTATTTAAAAAGCGACCTATTGGTGCCTTTCAATTTCCGAATTCGAGTGGTGCCCAATTGCAAATCGCTGGCGGGAAGTAGTGCTGGAAACAATATTTTTGATTTTGATCCCACCATTCACTTTACCAACCGCTACTATGCCATTGATATTGGCGATGGCTCTTGTACGGAAAATGTAACGGAGTGGAGAGACAACGATATTTTCTACGACGAACCACCAACCTTCTCGCTAACCGCGCTGAGCAATCCCAATTTTGCCCTTACAGGCGATACGGCTATTTGGGAAATCCAGCATTGCAATACCTCATTTGAATCAGATGCTGGCTTGACTTGGGTGGCCTTAGAAGACCCTAGCAGAGCGATAGAAATTGTCTCGATTGAAGACATCAGCGATCCTGGAATGATTACTTCCTTGACCGTAGAATCCTATGATACCAGTGGAGGTTATTATTTTGCCTTTGCACCTGGTTTGGACAGGGGAGATGGTATGAGTACCCTGGCAGAGCGTTGTAATACCCTGCGAATCAAGGCTTTGGTACGCGAATGCGGAACGACCTTTTTTGATGTGCGAGTGGGTTGGAATTGTGTGATGTACAGCGAGCCAGATTGGAATCCAACGCTTTATCCACCTTGTACTGATATGACCTTGCCGCTATCCGTCACTACCCTTGACCCCTTCCTGGATGCCAATATTGTTGAACAGCCCGTGACGGATCAAGGCTTATGCGATACCTCAACTATTGCCATTTTGGTAAGAAACACAGATCGAGGAGCCGCTTTTGATATTGCGACAACGATTACCCTACCGCTTCAAGGGGTGGAATTGGTCCCAGGAAGTGTAGAGATTGCTTATCCCTCAGGAGCTGCCTTTACCCCTGTTCCTACTGATCCAAGCTATGTGGGTGTTTCACAAAGAGGACAGGTTTATCAATACGATGATTTTGCTGATTTAAGTGCTTATTTGGATCAAAATGGTTTGGCGGGCTTTAATCCAATTAGTCCAACGGATTCCAATGAATTTAGGATACGCTACCAATTTGTAACGACTTGTGATTATGTCAGTGGTTCTTTGTCTTATTATAGCCTAAAGGGTTTAAAAGGATGTGGAGATTCCACCAATCTAGAGACAGGGGAGACCTTACCCATTCAAATCATGGGGGCCAATCCTGGTCTGACCAAGGTCTATGAGGTCCGCTTTGATGAAGACACGGCACTTTTCCCAGGAGAAACCTCTACCATTGCCATCACTGCTCAAAACCTAACCAATACACCAACGGATGGATTGAATGATAAAATCAGTTTGCGTTTGCCATTGGATGTTGTTTAT
>JBCBDH010000384.1:0-6468 GCA_038529855.1 Bacteroidota bacterium
CCCCCTTTTCAACCACTACTCGGCAATCCGCGATTGCAGGTAGTGACTGTTGTTCAGACGTGTGATCTTCCTATCTCTCTAATTCTAAAAAGCGACTCGCAATGCACAAAGTAAAACCATCGAACTACTAGAGGAAAAACTGTTGCAAGCAATTGATACCCTCCAAAAATCTCAGGAGGAAATGTTGGAATTGCTGCGCAATCAAGCAGAGAAGTAAAGTATCCTTCACAAAACCATTATCAAAGAAGCTGTACGCTAGCTCATGCCCTCGCGCTGGTCTAGCCCCTAAATTTGATATCAGCTAAAAATACCTTTGATTATGGTTCAGTACGCTCCTCTATTTTTGATCTTATTCTTTTGCTACCCCAGCTCCCTTTCTGCTCAGCTACCTTCGCCAGATACCATCCAAATCCGCCTACAGCAAATAGACGAACAACTCTACAAAGCTAATTTTGATTCCGCTATTCACCTAGCCCATCAAGCCATTAGTCGCTATCTCGCCAATACCCCTGACAGCCTCCTCGCCAACCTCCACAATCAACTGGCCATCAGCCACTACTTCGCTGGCAACTACGATGAAGCCATCCACCACTTCGACCTCACCCGCCAAATTCGCAGCCAACTCACTGGCCCCCAATCCACTGGCCCCGCCCGCGCCATGAACAATATGGCTGCCATCCTCAGCGAAAAAGGCGATGTCAAAACCGCCCTCCAACTGTACCAACAAGTACATCAGATCTACCAATCCCACCTCTCTCCAAACGACCCCCTACTGGCCGATCTGTTTGGAAATATGGGGATCGCTTATAGTGCGATGGGGGATTATGAAAGATCAACTCAATATTTTCAAAAATCCTTAGCTATTGATTTGGAAAACTTTGGGGAGAATGAGTTGGAGGTTGCTATTAGTTATAATAATCTTGCTAACTGCTATGAGGATAATGGTCAATATGAAAAGGCTATTGATTACTATAAAAAAGCATTGGAGATTAGAATAGAGAAACTAGGGTTAAAACATCCTTTAGTAGGGAGTACTTATAGTAATATGGGTATTTGTTTTAAGCAACAAGGTAGGTTTAGAAAGGCCATTAAATATTATGAAAAAGAGTTAAATATTTACAAATCCAAAAATGACTCTGAAAATCCTGAGTTTGCGAGAATCTTTTTGAATTTAGGGAATTGTTATTCTGCTAGTGGTGATATTAAAAGTGCTATAAGATACTACAGGAATTCTCTAGAAATCATTTTAAAAAATGATGATGAAATAAGTACATCTTTAGTCTCCATTTATCAAAAAATTGGTACATCCTTTCTTGATCTAGGTGATTATGAGAATGCTTTAAAATATGCTGATAAAGCAATTAGGTCTTACAGCTACGATACCCTCCAGCACTTTCAAATTTATGCATCTAAATATGCTACACCTGTTTTGTGGGCATTAGAAGTTCGAGCCAATGCAAATCATGAGTTATTTATTAAATATGGCGATAAAGGAAAACTACAAGAGAGCCTTGCTGACTTCCAGTTGATAATCAATAGTTTAGAACAAATTAAATCCACTTACAGAGATGATGTCTCTAAACAAATTCTGCATAATGGTTATTACAGCATTTTTGAAAAATACATTGGCGTACTCACTGAATTAAAATTAGAAGAAGTTGACATAAGTAGTGAAATATTCAACACGCTCGAGAGAAGTAAAAGCTTACTTTTATTAGAAGCACTAAAATCTACACAAGCTGAACAATACGCTGGAATACCCAATGCCCTCATTCAGCAAGAACAACAACTCAAAGTCGATCTCAGTTTTTGGGAACAAAAACGATACGAGGCACAAAGCAATGAGGAAGACCAACCAACCATAAGCCAGCTTGACAGCAGAATCTTTGATCTAAAACAGGACTATGAGCACTTGATGGAGACCTATCGTACAGACTATCCCAGCTATTTTCAGATGAAACATAAGTTAGATGTCATCACCCTTGCTGAACTCCAACAGGACCTATTGGCAGAAGATGAAGCCATGATTGAATACTTTTATGGTGCAGAGCATTTATTTGTTTTTGTTATTCGCAAAGATCAAATCTCAGTACATGTGGAAAAAGACATCAACAGGATTGATCGACTACTCAATAGCTATCGTCGATTAATGAATGCTCAAGAAAAAAATAAGGAGCGCTTAGCTGCCATTAGCTATGAATTGTATCAAAAAATCTGGGAACCCATTGCCGAGAAATTACCGGGAAAAATCATTATTGTACCTGATGGTCCACTCTGGTATTTACCTTTTGAAGGCTTAATCAGTGAGCAGCCTAAAACAGATCAGCGACTAAATCGCTGGCCCTTTATTTTACAGCAACATCAAATCAGCTATGCTTACTCTGCCACCTTACTAAAGGAAATGAAAAAACAGCGAACTACTGGTAATCTACAAAACCTATTGGCAGTCGCTCCCGTTTTTCCTCAATCTGAAATCGTGGCCAGAGGGCAAAGGCAGGCGCTGGCTCCACTCAAATACAATCGAGAAGAGGTCCTCCAGTTACACGAAATATGGGGTGGTGAACTACTGCTTGATGAAGCAGCTACAGAATCGCAATTTGTGGAATATGCCCCAAATTTTCAGATCCTTCACTTGGCTACTCATGCCAAATCCAATGATGATCAAAGTGAATATTCTTTCCTAGCTTTCTCCGAACTTAAAGACAGTATCGAAAATGAATTTCTCTATATAAAGGACATTTACAATCTCCCGCTACAAGCGGATATGGTCGTACTCAGTGCCTGCGAAACAGGTATTGGTGAATTGAAGAGAGGGGAGGGGATGATTAGTCTATCCAGGGCATTTTCCTATGCTGGTGCTCGAAGTATACTAACCACGCTATGGCCTATAAGCGATGCACAAAGCCATACCTTGATGAATCTATTTTATACTGAACTAAAAGAGGGCTTGACCAAAGATGAAGCATTGAGAAAAGCCAAGATTCAATACTTGGAGCAAAGTAGAGAATGGCTGGCACATCCTTACTACTGGGCCGCTTTTGTACCCCTGGGAGATATGTCCGCTATTGAATTGGAACAAGGAGAACCCCTTATGAAGTACGCTCTGGGATTATTTATCTTTATCTTATTAATGCTAGGCTACCAACGTTTAGCTTAATAAGCGGGCTGCCCTGTGGGACTGACTCCCCGCCAAAGCGGGGTCAGTTCGACAATGTGTGTGGGCTTAAAGTGCCAACGACGGGAGGCCCAATCATGGGCAAGCCAAATAAGACAATGGCAAGAAGCCCATAAACTATTTTTTACCATAACCTATCTAATCACTCAGCTGCTAAAGAACTGGACCAATTGTTGAATGACGTCCTTACATCCCTTCTCGTCTGGTAAAAAGGGACCACTACCAATAATTTGTCCATTACGAGCTTTTAAGTTGAAGTAGTAAGTTCTCATTTTGGAGAATTTCACTTCATATTTTGATTTATCCTTACCATTCCGCCTCACCGATTCCATCCCCTTTCTACAACTCTGCTTTCGCCTATAACCTTCGCTTTTCAAACAGATTGTACCAGCCTTATCGCAGAGGCGGAAATAGAATTGACCATCTCTTTCGCTTCTAAAGAGTTCAAAGTTCATTTGTGTTGGGTTTAATTTTTCCTGGTTGTACCTACAGTTGTGGGCATTAAAAAACCCTCAACAAGAAGAATGCCTGTTGAGGGTTTTGGTTAATATATGATCAGCTTAGTGCTGGATCGTTACTTTTTTAGTCACAGTAGCTTGGCCAAAGGACAATTGGAGGACATAGACGCCACTAGCCAAATCGCTGATATTGACCTGAATGCGATTACTCGCCTGGCTGTAATTGAGTTCTCTGGCGAGCTGTCCTTGTACATTGATCAAACGCAAATTCAGATCACCCTGAGCGACTTCATCGAATAAAACCGTGAGTTGCTTATCAGTAGGATTGGGGAATACCTGAATGCGATCGGCAATTTCTGGATCATTCAATCCCGTTGTTGCATTATCATCAATATCAATATTGAAAGCGGGAACACCAACCCATCCGCCTGCTCCATCGCTTACGGTAAAGGTAAAGGCGTCGCTATCAGCATTGCCATTAATATCATTGACATAGCGCAGGTTATTGGCATTGATCGTCGCTTGGCGGAAAGTGCTGCCCACCTCTAGCTTATTACCCAACAAGAACAGCGAACCATTTACAGGTGCAGTAACAATGGTAAAGGTCAATTCCTCTGGGGAGTTGTCATTATCATCAGCTAGAAGGAATTCACTGGTAATTGGATTACCTTCATTAGGCTTCACCGCCAGCGTTTCATTATTGACAATAAAAGGACCGTTCAAACTTACACTTGAACAAATCTGCAAGCCCCATTCCTGAATTGCACCGCCATTTCCAGCTTCGTCAATGACCTCTGCTTCCAGTGTCCACTCTCCCTGAGAGTTTTCTGTATTAAAGGCTTCCAAAGGCTCTTGTGGCAAATAAGTATCCCCACCAATTGGAGGGCAAGGCAGTTCTTCAGGAGCAGAATCATCCAAAGCCACATCAAATAGCGTTGTATTACCACAAAGATCGCGAAATAAAACTACACTGGTTTGCTCAGGGCTGATCAAGCGAACTTCGAGGTGCTTGACCAAATCGTGCTGTCCTTTGATCTTGGTGATATTCACATCACTAATCGCTCCACCGCTCGCCAAATTGATCTTGGACTGAACCGTTGGCGTACCTTGTGCAGTGATATTGATCACATCAGTATTGCTAAAGTTCGCACAGCTCAAAGTCTCTGTCTGGAAGGCAAATGGTATGGACCAATCTCCCGCACCACAAGCATTATTGGGTCGAATGCGCCAGAAGTAAGGCGTGTTTTTCTCCAAGATAGTCGAAGGGGTATAAGTTGATAAGTTTATATTACTCGCTGTTTCTACAATACTTCCGTCTTCAAAAGAAGGATTGGTGGCAATTTCAATATCTACAAAATCGACATTGGGCAGATCACTCCAAGAGAAATCAGGTAGTTCTGCTACCCCTGTTTCTCCATTGGCAGGAGCGCTCAGTGCCAAAGCAGAAAAATCACTATTGACAATATTCAAAGTGACAATGCGGCTAATAGGATCAGTAAGATTATCTCCCGTCAATACAATTTCTACGTCAAATTCTCCATTGGCCGTTACTTGGCTCATGTCGATACTCAGATCAGTGCCAGCGTCTGGTGTGGTTGGGTTGGCGCTAAAATTAGGAACGGCTCCGTCAGGCAAATTATTGACCGCAAAGCTGATATCGCCAGTGAAACCCTGTAGTGCTTCTGTCGCAATGTCAATTGTTACGGCATCAGGTAAGCACACGGTCTGCAAAGCTGGACTAGCAGAGAAGAACACTGTTGGATCAGCAGGAAGGACGATTTCAGAATCGGCATTAGAAATATCGAAGAAAATATTATTAGCGGCTTCAATCATCACGCGTGCATCTACCGTGACCGCATTGGGAATCGTTACAAACTGCGCACCATCATTAGGTACATTTTCTGCTAAACTAATAGGATAAGTCTGTCCACCATCTGTTGATAATCTGATGTTAACAAAATGGCAATCCACTAAGTCGTTGTCGGTGTTAGCGACATCCCAGGTGATTTCTTGCCAAGAACCGACTTCCAAAGTTTCCATGGTGTTGGGAAACTCTACACGGAAGGGACCAGCAGAGGCAGTGGCTTCAAAAGACATTTCTGCCCAGCTTATACCACCATTTTGGAATTGATCGTCGCGTACGGTACAACGGAATTTTAGATTACGCGTGTAAGTTGGAAGAACCTCTGTTACGTGATTCGTATTGCTAATAATTCTGTTGAGAGTGGGGAAGATACGCTCTGGATTCTCCGTGGGTGGGAAAGAGCGGAAACTGGCACCATTTCCAGTTGGCATACCCATAATAGCAGCAGGGCCAGAATTGTACTGCTCCCAACAATAGGTGATATCATCTCCATCCTGATCAGAACCTTCTGCTTTTAGACGGAAAGGTGTGCTGATAGGAATATAGAACCCATCTTCATAGGGTAGGGTAACATCAGGAGTATTATTGTTGGTTTGAATTTCAGTTCCACAGGTCGAACCATCTCCTTCCCTTGTAAAATCAAAGACTTGGTTAATTGAACTTACATGGTAGTATTCATCGCTAGAAAACTGTACATTATTCTCAGAACCGCAAAGGCCCGCATAAGACATGATTGTAGAACCACCTCCAGGTTCAAAAGCAGTCGTACTGGTACGCTGATCTTCACTTCCAGGGCAGAAATTCCAGGTATGACTGGCTGCCAATTGGTGGCCAACCTCATGGGCCATAATTTGAGTAACAACAGGTTCTATTACTGAACTACTATGACAAGTAGCACCACGAGCTTTGTTGATACCACAAGTACTGGTCCTTGTACAGACGTTGGTGGGGTTGCTGTAGCTTCCAGTACT
>JBCBDH010000385.1:0-6459 GCA_038529855.1 Bacteroidota bacterium
AAAGGATAGGGTAGTCCCCACTTCAAAAGGGTTGGGGAAGATGTCCAATTGGAGGTCCCAGTTTTGGAGCTTCTGACCATCAGTGGGCTGCTTAGCCTTTGCGGTGCGAACTTGAGCAGTTGGGGGAGCCGTTTTGGGCAGTTGATTGGAAAAAGTGATAAAGCTCTGTTGGCTAGAATCTATTGGGGCGAGGTATTGGATGTAGTCCTCGCCTTTGAGTACTTGAGCGGGGTACCAGTTTTGGCCTTGATCAGTAGAGGTGAAAAGGAGGTCATCTCCCTTGGTGGAGGGGATGAATTGGTACCAAAGGGAGGCAGCAGGCGTTTCGCCATTTTCGGGAAGATTGCAAGCGCATTGCTGTCCTTGGCCACCACCCAATGTTTCGCGCAGCGCCGCTTCCAGTTCGATAGGCGTAGCATTGGCTTGGGCCTCCTGCCATTTCAGCTTGGTCTTATGATCGCCTGGAATAAAGACATCTAGATGGTGAAGTCCTGACTTAATGGGTAAGGGAGCTAGTTGATATTGATTGGATGGACCTTTGTTTTGGGCATTGGCGAAGTTGGGCTCGCCATCCATCATAATCAACCATTCGTCAGCAGGTGGTAGGGAAGCAGATGATGTAGCCGCCAAATGGGGCTGTACAAATAGGCTTTGCTTATTGGACTGACTTTGTTGAGCCTGTAGGCTAAGAACAGCCAGGAAAAACCAAATGGTAAATAGAGATTGGTAATACATAATTAGGAGTTTGGTACCCTGCAACAGTAGCGTGGGCTGCCCTGTCGGACTGAATCCCCGCCAAAGCGGGTTCCGTCCGACAATTGCGGGAGAGGTTCAGTCCGACAATGAGCGCTGCCATCCGTCCGCCAAAGCGGGTTCAGTCCGACAATTGCGGGAGAGGTTCAGTCCGACAATGAGCGCTGCGATCCGTCCGACAATGAGGGCTGCCTTCAACTACTTTCTGTTACAAAGTATTTAGTAAATGGATGAAATTTGCTGTCAATGAATAACCTCTTTTGGCTTTGTCAAATTGACAATACAAAGTTGAGCGCTTTGGCATTTCCTTCCTAAAAACAGGCGATAACAAGCGATCACTATTCAATGAACAAATGATGAACGCGGCCTTTTTCTTCCAAAAATTGATGAACATTTGATAGACAAGCCCTAAAAATGGGTGAAAAACAAGGGGAAAGGGATAGACTTTGTCATTGGGCGATGGCGAAAGATGAACAGGCGCCACGCTTGTGGATGGGCAAAAAAAAAAGCCGCATAAAAATGCGGCTAGTGAGAATAATTTATTTGTTTCGGGTGTCCATAGGCAGTTGCCTAATTATTCTCCTTTATAATAGCGGATGATCGCTTTGACATCCCTATCTTCCTGGTATGCAGCGGCGAATTGGAAAAAGATACTATGCGCCTCAAAGTTTTCCATCAGCCCTTCGCCCAATTCGTGTAGGGCTTCCTTTCGGCAATTCAAGCCAAACAAACAGGCGGACATGCAGTAGTGCAAATCAGCGCCAAAAGAGTTTTGCAGGGCTTGGGTGAGTATTCTATGCGCCTTTTCCAATTGATCGGTCTTTAAAAAGTAGCTGGCGTATTTGATCCAATAGGTCGTTTCCTCTGGCGCGATCTCCGTCGCTTGACGAAGCAGAGGAAGCGCCTTTCTGGGTTTATCCATTTGTAAATAGACATCTGCCAAGGCAACCAAATAATCTTCCCTTCTGCTATCCAGCCTAATGGCTTGTTTGTAAAAGTGAATAGCACTTCCCAAATGGCCCTCTTTGGCATAGCATTCACCAATGTGGAAATAGACCTCATCATTGCGTTGGTCTAATCCCAGCGCTCGGAAAAAATAGATTTTTGCCTTGTTGATCTTGCCCAAATATTCGTAACATTCGCCCACCTTAGCCAACAAATCTGAATCCGCATCAAACTGCTCCATGTATTCCAGATAGCAATTGAGGGCCTTGCGGTATTGCTTGAGTTCAAAACAAACCTCACCATAGTCGCGATAAGCCAATTCAAACTTCTCGTTGATCAAGAAAGCATATTCAAATGCCTTGATCGCATTTTCATAATCATTGCAAGAATAGTAGGCATGACCCAAATTAAACCAGGCTTGGTAAGAATAGGGGTCTTCGTCTAGTACATGATGATGTAGTACGATGCTTTCCTGGTACTTTCGGCATAGCTCCACGGCAATCCAAATGCGTTCTAAGGCTCGATGATTACTGCGGTTTTCCAAAAGTGCTTCGCGTAGCGTTTCGTACATGCGATCAAAGTTTTCCAGTTTTTCGTGTATCCAGGCTTCCTGAAACAGTACATCGCTCAATTCTTTTCTACTGAGATAGTGACGGAATTTTAGATCGTATAAAATACCTAAAGCCTCCTGGTAATGCCTCAGATAACCTAGTGCCTGTGCGCGGAGTAAATCCGTATCCTTCAGGGTATGACCAAGGGATTCTGCATCGTCTAAAATCTCGATGGCTTTTTCGGATTGGTTGCTACTGACGAGGTAGCGAGCTTTGCGAAGTAACAACTCCCCTGAGTAGGGATGTTGCCCCAAAGCTTGCTCAACAATCTGTAGGGCTTTGTCGGTGGCTTGCTCGGATTCGTAAAAATCTAAAATCTGTTTAAACTCCGTTTCCTCAAGGCTAAATACCGTTCCTTTTTGTGACATGACCTCATACTGGAAAATAAGGTCAGCAATGCCTTGTTTTTTACTGGAATAAAAGTGCTTCATAGTTGAAAGTTGTGGGTTGTTGCGGTGATTCTTAGCTACGCTATATCATCTATTTTTCGTTTTATTAATCGTTTAAATATTACATAATAATCACAATTATAATGCATAAAACAATTATAATCAAAAAATTATGTTCAAAAGTCAAAACTTATTTCCGCCCTGTTTTTGCTTGAATATCGACGGCCAATAAGCCTATCAGATCAATGGACGAAAGCAATTACAAATGACGGGGGGTGTTTGAGGGTATTCCCTTGTGGGAAAAGGTCGGTTTTCTAGCCAAATCTGTGACATCAATTATAGCCTATTTTAATTAAACGAATCGCAGGGGTATTGGTTACAAATCACCTAAGCAAATTTGAGCAGAAAGCAATATATTTTATTTATATATTGATAAAAATTTATTTTGTTAGGATTCGTTTTGGCTGGCCTTCTTTAAGTCTCGATTTACAGCAATGCTGGCATTCAACTCAAAGCCAATGAGCAAGACAAGCGCATTGAGCTGTATCCACAACATGATCACAATAATGGTCCCAATAGAGCCATAGAGTTTGTTGTAATTGCCAAAATTATCTACATACAAGGAAAAGATCAAGGTGGTGATAAGTGAGAGCAAAGTGGCTAGTGTAGCCCCTGGACTAAATAACCTAAACTTTTTCCGCGCAGGAACGCCCACTCGATAAATCATCGTAATACCAAAATAGAAAAGCGATATGACCAAAAGCCATCGTAGGATATCCAAGCTGGTATTGTAGAGCCATCCCGTACTCCAATACTCTGATAGCAACCACAAAAGCCAATCTCCAAGAATGATCATCACCACTGCTATGGTGACTAACAAAACGATGATAAAGACCATTTGGATGGCAATGAGGCGTTTGACCAGAATATTTCTGCGATGAAAGGTGGTGGTATTATTCGATTTCTCAAAACCGCGCATCAAAGAGATCATCCCATTGGAGGCAAAAAATAAGGCGAGTAAAAAACCAAAAGACAAAAGTCCTGCACGTGGTTGAGTCGTGATTTCTTCTAAAAAATTGATGAGTTGTGTTTTGGCATTGAGCGGTATGATATTGATCTTGCTAATTAGCTCATTGATCAATTGCACCATTGCGGAGTTGACATCTACACTACCCGTACTATCCACTGGCAACTGATTGGAAGACAGATTGGGGACAATCAAAAAATCGAAATAGGGGAGGATGTAGGGAATCAGTGTAAAAATGACCAGAATAGAAGGAAAGATGGACAAGAAAAAGCTAAAAGCGATGGAATTGGCCCTGGTTGTGATGTTATCTCTTTGAATCTCCCTTAGGAAAAAAACCGCCACATCGTAAATTGGAACCCTCCTAAAACCAGGAAGGGAGTGCTGCTTGATCCATTCGAAAAAGCGAACGACGATGGGCAGGGCCATAAAGGCAGCCCTGAGTTCTTTTATGGACGGTAATTTAAATTTCATTCAAAATAAGGGGCCAAGGCACGGGTCAAAATATCGGGAGCAGGGATACTCTTTTTTTGCGCAGCATCCACAAAACAGAGCTTTACACTTCCTCCATTGACCAATTGCGCGGCTTCATTAAACAATTCTACATGAAAAGTGATCGTCGAAGTTGGCATGGCTTTTAAAACAGTTTTTATCTCAATCAGTTCGTCGTAATAGGCTGGGCGGACAAATCGCATATTCAAGGACATGACTGGCATTAGTATCCCATGCTTGGATTCCAAGTCCCTGTAGCTCAGCCCCAAAGATCGCAGGGCCTCCACACGACCCACCTCATAATACTGCGCATAATTACCATAATACAAATAACCCATCTGATCGGTTTCGCCATAGCGTACTCGGAGGCTTGTTTGATGTGTATACATATCGCTATTAAGGCTTTTCCAAAGCTGCTCGCTCGATAGGGCAAGTCATACAATGCGATCCTCCTCTGGCTCTCGATAGCTCATTGGAAGGAAGGGTGATGATGGTATTTTGAATTTGATCTGGATTCATACTACCCGCCTTCATCCCCGCCAATAAGTCATTGGCATGAAGGATTTGGTAACCCGCCTTGCGGAAAGCCTCCTCTGTTTTTGGATTGCGATCATAGGTAAGGGCCACGCCAGGGCGAAGACTGACCAGATTGCAGCCGTCCGTCCATTGTTCTCGCTCTTGGTAAGGCGATTCCCCTCCTCCGCTAAAGATATAGTCCATTTTTGCATTGATTTCTGCTGAAAAGAAATCTTTCACGGAGGCATAGCTCACGGAGGCTCCATTGGAGCGATGTACCACTACATTAGACCCCAAACCATCGACGATGATGGGTTTGTAAGCAGTAATGTGGTTGTGATTGATTTGCGTGAAAATGGTATCAATATGCATAAAGGAGCGATCGGCAGGGATATTCACCTGTACGATATTTCTGATGACCTTTCGCTCAAACAGCACGCGCTTGAGCGATTGGATCGCATGGCTCGTCGTCCGTTCGCTTCGCCCAATCAGCAGATAATCTTCATTAATAATCATCATATCTCCTCCCTCTATGGAAACGCTTTCTCCTTTCTTGGAAGGAGGAAACAGGTCGATATGATTGAGGTTGATAATGCGATTATTTTCGCGCAGATCCTTAAAAATAGGATGCGCCCAAAAGATAAACCTCGTCAGAAAGTTCTCTCTAAAACGCGCCTCTTTGGCTGCTTTAGTAATGACCACGTGATCGTTGATCGTCACGGCAATATCGCGGGTGAAGATAAAATTGGGGATGGGGTCAAAGAGGATGTGATCTTGGGACGGGAGATAGCCCGAAATCAGCACATTGGCCAGTTCCTCATCTGACAATTCTTCCAATAGGCGTTTAAAATCGCTGGGCAGCTCTTCATAATCAGCGATTTTGTCAATCATCTCCTGTTTGCTCTCTAAATCTGCACTGAGGGCTTCCAAGAGCAATTGCTCAGTGTAAAGCACATTCTCCTTGCCCAGAAAGGCGCGTAAAACATCGACAAAAATATCGTGTTCGTATTGCATTTGAGGGAGGTGGACAATATCGTCAAACAGCAGCTCTTCAGCGCGTTTGGGAGATATTCGGGCGATGCCTTCGTCGGGGCGATGCACAATCACGCGTTTGAGCGGTGCGATTTCCGACGACACCTGGACTACTTTGGTTTTATCTTTCATAAATGTTGGGCTATAAAATCGAATAAAATGCTGGTATTTGGCCCTGCAAAGAAACTAAATTCGCAAGCGCTTTGCAAAAAAAAGGAGGGGATAAGGACCACCCCAGGCTCAGATGATAAATTATTGCTATACTTGGACAATTAGGGGTTTTTTCCTTACTTTGTAGAAATTTCAATACCTTTTATCGTTTACTTTTTTAAGCGATAAATGTTTTGCTTATCTTAAAAGTTGAAATCGATCTAAGAGGACTTTTGATATGTTTAAAAATTTAAAATCGCTGTTCATTGAGGAAGACGAAACAGCGCAGGATAATGCCCCTGCTGTACAGAAGGATACCTCCTCTGCTTCCCCTAAACAGCCCAATCCTTCTCCCATCTCTTCTGATGTCCCAAAAGCCCGCGCAGGCAAGGTGAATAATAAATTCATGCAAATCCTGCTAGAGGCCATGGAGAAGAACAACCTAGATGGTTTTGACTATCTGGAATTCAAACAAGCCCTACAGAATTTGCATGAATTTATTATTCACCTTGCCTGCGCGGGCTTTTGGGACATCAGAAGAGATGGG